>JAFXQR010000037.1 GCA_017526985.1 Lachnospiraceae bacterium | reverse complement strand
GAACTTCGTGAGAGTGTCGGTGAGAATAGAACAGAGTTTTCAAAGCATACCGGTATCCCGGTTCGTACAATAGAAGACTGGGAATCGGGACGGCGTACTCCACCTGAATATATCCCCCGGTTGATTGCATATCAGCTGGAGTACGAGAAAATGAAAAGGAAATGCAAAAAGGGGTAAACCCGTCGAATTCGACGGGTTTAACGAATATCATTTTCGTGACATCACGAAAATGTTCAGTATAAAACGGTTTTAAAATTATCGAATTCGAAAATTTTAAACAGGTCGAAATCGACCCGTTTAGTTGTGTAATCTTGAGGTCGAAAAAATCGACCTCAAGATTTGCAGACGAGATATTTGAGAGGCACCAAGGAATGAATGAATTTACCGAACTTTTTAAGAAGTCAAAAGCTTTGATAGACAATGCAAGAAGCAGCATGGGTGTTGTCGTCAATGCGGTGACAGTATATACCAGCTATCTTCTGGGAAAATACATGATAGAGGAAGAACAACAGGGCTCAGAACGTGCACAATATGGAGCAAGAGTACTGGATTCGCTTTCGGTATATCTGACAAGTGAATACGGTCGCGGTTTTTCGAGAAGCAACCTGGCTGGGATGAGAAAGTTCTATCTGACATACAAAGATCGTGAATCGCAAATTGTCCAATCAGGAATTGGACAATTAGGGACAATGCAGGAAAACGGAATTGTCCAATCGCCGATTGGACAATTGACGGTTGATCATCAGAACTTTCCTTTCAAGCTGAGTTGGACGCATTATCAAGTTTTGATGACGATTGAAGATCCTGCCGAAAGAAGCTTCTATGAACTTGAAGCTATAAAAGGTGTCTGGAATGTTAAAACATTGAAGCGGCAGTATCATTCCAGTCTTTATGAGCGTCTTGCATTGAGCAGAGATAAAAATGAGGTCATGGCAATGGCCACGCAGGGAGCTATGCCATACCGGCCAGAGGATATACTGAAATCTCCATATGTATTGGAATTTGCTGGCCTTGATGATAAGAGCAGCTATCATGAGAATGATTTGGAAGCAGGTGTTTTGAATAAGCTTCAGGATTTTCTGCTTGAAATGGGTAAAGGCTTCTTGTTTGAAAGACGGCAGCGTAGATTTACATTTAACGATAAAAATTTCTATCTGGATTTGGTTCTGTATAATCGTTTTCTGCGATGCTATGTCCTAATAGACTTTAAGGTAGAAGAGTTGACGCATCAGGATTTGGGGCAGATGCAGATGTATGTGAACTATTATGACCGGTACGAGATTATAGAGGGCGAAAATCCAACAATCGGGATCTTGATGTGTAAGCAGAGTGATGAGGCGTTGGTAGAACTGACATTGCCGAAGGATTCCAATATCTATGCAAAGGAATACAAGCTGTATTTGCCGGATAAGAAGCTACTCAAGGAGAAACTACAGGAATGGATTGAAGAGGCTGATATACAGTGAACTGATTGTTGAGGTGGTAAAAGTGATTAATGCCAATAAGGAATATAACTATTTTGAATTGAGAGAAAGGCCTGAATTAAAAGATATGGCCGCTACATGGTTTCATAAAAAGTGGGGTGTCCCCAAGGAGGCTTATCTTGAATGTATGAATGCTTATCTTAACCGAGAAACAGAATACGGATGGTATTTGTGCATGCTCGGAGATCAGATTGTTGGAGGGCTTGGCGTAATTGACAATGACTTTCATGACAGAAAGGATCTTAGTCCCAATGTATGTGCTGTATATACGGAGGAAGAATATCGTAACCAGGGCATTGCCGGAAAGCTTCTTGATCTCGTAGTCAGTGATATGAAGGATAAGGGAGTATCACCTCTCTATCTCGTAACAGACCATGTCGGATTTTATGAGCGATATGGATGGGAGTTTTTCTGTATGGCGCAAGGTGATGATGAACCGGAACAGACAAGATTGTATATTCATCAATGATGATGAACTACGGAGAAGGGTGTCGAAGGGATCCCGATCTGTTAGGTGGCGACATTTGCGGCGGTTCAGGAGGGATATTTCATAAGGACAGGAAATGAGGACACAAGGATATGCAGTAGGTATGATAAAGGTTGATGGACTGGAGCCTACGGAAGAGTTCAAGGAGTATATTGAAAAAGAAAAGCGTGGCGAAGTGACGATGGAAGATATCAAGGAATATCTTGATAAGAAATATAAGGTGAAAGAGTCAGCCGGCGCATGAGAGATGCTTACCTTTATGAGGACTGCGATGTCCTGAAAAAATTCCATGAGGATCTTTTATGCAACGGAAAAGGGAATGGTCGAAAAGATGGCGTCATCTTATGACATTTCCGACAAAAAATACATTGAACCGATCGTTTTCTATCTTGATGGGAGGGAAGAATGAGTGAGATGATTATTCGCAGTGCAACGACGGAGGATGCCGCAAGGCTCCTGGAGATATATGCGTATTATGTGGAGAATACCGCTATCTCGTTTGAATGTGAGGTTCCGTCCCTTGAAGAGTTTAAGAACCGCATTGCAGCAACTCTGGAAAAATACCCGTATCTCGTCCTGGAAGAGGATGGGTTGATCCGGGGGTATGCGTATGCCGGGATCTTTAAGGGGAGAGCCGCTTATGATCATTGCTGCGAGGTGACGATCTATCTGGACCGCGATTCAAAACGGCATGGTTTTGCAAGGGCTTTGTATGAAGAGCTGGAAAAAGCATTGCGAAAGATTGGCATCATCAATCTGTATGCCTGTATTGCAGATCCGATCTCCGAAGATGAATATCTGACAAAAAACAGTGAACAGTTTCATCAGCATATGGGATATGCCAAGGTGGGAGAGTTCCATAAGTGCGGATATAAGTTTGGGCGTTGGTATAACATGATCTGGATGGAAAAGATGATCGGCGAGCATCGGTGATGTCCCATGGGACATGACAAAACTGAACATAAATTGATAGGATTTCTTTTGTGACTCCGTATAGAATAAATATGGTCTTCTTCAGGAGTTTTCCGGAAAATCTATGATATCGCCTTTGCAGGATTAGAAGAAGAATAAGGAAATATATAAGCTGAAGGCTGTGGGGGGAGGTCAAAAAAGATCTTGGAGAAGGAGACGGGGCATTGAGAGCAGGCTTTGTAAGATTGCAGGAAAGGAAATAAAAGAATGAGAAAAGAATTATTAGCAGTCTTCAGCGGATTTCCGGATCATCATTTTTCGGAAGAGATAACGAAACGGTTACGCGAAGAACTGACGGTGCGTAAGAGTATCGTCTTTATTACTGCCTGCCCGCTGGATTATGCACAAAATGATGATGATTGTAACGGTATGCATGAAATGTTCGCAGAACAGGGCCTGACGTTTGAGAAGCATTGCGTGATCGATCAGCGTACGGAGCCTACCGAAGCAAAGCAACTTGTGGAACATGCAGATGCTATCTTTCTTATGGGCGGCGGAGTTTGTGAAGAACAGCTGGACCTGATCAGAAAGAAGGACTGTTACGAGGCACTGATTGACTGTCATGCTGCGATCTTCGGTGTGAGTGCCGGTTCTATGAATATGGCACGGAACACGGTGGATTTCTTTGAATCTATGGAACCCTTTCCGGGGCTTGGTCTTACGAATATTACCGTGAGCTGTCATCATGACCCGGCCGATACGTGGCGGTACGAGCAGACATTGAAAATGTCTGAGGACCGTGTGGTATATGCTATGGAGGATATGAGCGCCTTCTTTATCAAAAAAGGAAAGATAGACATTGTCGGAAATATCTACCGCGCAGAGAACAGAGAGTTATGCCGGATCACGGAAGATGATATCCGTGAGCTGGAACAGGATGAATTCCGCAGAGTCTTCGATACGATACCGGAGCAGTTTGACAAATTCCGGCCGCGGTACAGTGAAGAACTGTTTTCATTTTTGAATGACAGGGCCGTGATCGGACCCGGAAAGAGCGTTCTCGAGATCGGTCCGGGAACCGGGCAGGCGACGGAACCCGTGCTCCGGACCGGATGCGAATACCACGCGATCGAATTGGGTGAGCATCTGTACCGGAAAATGAATGAAAAGTATGAAAAGCTTCCCAATTTTAATATTGTGAATGATGATTTCATCACGCATGATTTCGGTGATAGGAAGTTTGATATGATCTATTCGGCAGCTACGATACAGTGGATCCCGGAGAAGGTCGCTTTTTCCAAAACGTATGAGCTTTTAAAACCCGGTGGAATACTTGCAATGATGCTGACTTCATCGGAATACCGGTCAAATAACGAACCTTTGTATGAGAAGATTCAGGCACTGTATGATAAGTATTACAAGCCGGAGATACCTTATACCCACGGGAAGTTTCGCTATACTGCCGCACCGGAATATGGTTATTCGGAGGTGGAACGGTATGAGTTTAAAGGGCAGCGGGTGTTCACGGCGGAGGAATATGTAAATTTTAACGGAACCCACTGCGACCATATCGTGATCCCGGAAATGATCCGTAAAGAGTTTTTTGAAAAATTGAAAAGCGTGGTACTGGAGGCCGGAAATCGTGTAGTGTTCAACGATACCTATATTCTGTATCTCACTAAGAAAAGTTGAAAATGTGGTGACGCTGCGGATCACAGAGGCAATGGATATGCAGGAGAGTGCCTGGATTATGCAAAGAAGATTGCGGAACAGGAAAACTGCTATAAGATGAACGGCGAAAAATATGAGAGGAGCTTTACCTTTGAAGGAGAGGAAGCAAGAAAGGCGATAAAATGCATTTTGTGGATGCCAAAGGAATATTGACAGGAAACGGTGGCTGGTGCGGAATGAATATATATCGGGGGTGCACGCATGGCTGTATATATTGTGACAGCCGGAGCAAGTGTTATCAGTTCACGCACCCGTTTGAAGATATTGAGGTAAAGCAAAATGCTCCGGAGCTTCTGGATAAGGCACTAAAGTCAAAAAGAAAAAAGTGTATGATCGGAACCGGTGCGATGGCGGATCCGTATATGCATTGCGAGGAAGAACTGGGGATTACGAGAAAATGTCTGGAGATCATCCGGGATAATGAGTTCGGGATTGCCATACAGACAAAATCAGATCGTATCCTTAGAGACCTTGAACTGTTGGATGAGATAAATCGCAATGCAAAATGTGTGGTTCAGATGACGCTCACCACCTATGATGATGATTTGTGCGCGATTTTGGAACCAAAGGTTTGTAATACAAAGCGTCGGATTGAGGTACTTCAGAAGATGCAGGAAAGAGGGATCCCAACGATCGTTTGGCTGACGCCGATACTTCCTTTTATCAATGACACGGAAGAAAATATCACGGCTATTATGAATGAATGCATTCGCGTTGGAGTAAAAGGGGTGATCGATTTTGGGATGGGGCTTACTCTTCGGGAAGGTGACAGAGAGTACTACTATGCAGCCCTTGACAAATATTTTCCCGGGATGAAAGAACGGTATATCAAGCGATATGGGAATGCCTATGAATTGCAGAGTCCAAATGCAAAAGAACTGACAAGGCTGTTCCGAAGGATCTGTAAAGAGAATGGGATCATGTCCACTCCGGATGAGTGCTTTAAATATATGCAGGAAATGCCGGATAAGTATTCGCAAATGAGTATATTTGATCTGTAAGGCGAGGAAGTGTGGCTTAAGATTATGGGAGTCATAGGAGGTTACATATATGATAAGGAGCAAAACAAAATACGAAGCGTGTGAGAACGAGATCCGGGAACTGTTCAACAGGCATAAAGTAGGAACGGTGGAGAGTATCGATCCCCTCGGGAACGGTGAATTCAATGCAGCATACAAGGTCCGTTGTAATGACGGAAAAGGTTATGCGCTGAAGATCGCACCTCCGGAGGATGCAAATGTTCTTACTTATGAGAAGAATATGATGACCGCGGAAGTGTTCTGGTATGAGAAGATGCATAAGCATACGGACATTCTGTGCCCGAAAGTATATGTGTCGGATTATTCCAAAGGGAGCGTAGGGAGCAACTGTTTTATCATGGAGCTGATGGAGGGCGAGCCGCTCTGGGCCGTGAAATTCTCGGATGCGGAATATGATAGCGTCCAGAAACAGAAAATCGGTATGCTGACCAAGATCCATCGGATCCAAAACGATCAATTCGGGTATATTCAGTCGGGGCTTTACGATACCTGGTATGAGGCGTTAAAAGCTATGGCATCGACGCTGGTTTCCGATTGTAAGGCTCTGGGATACAAAACTCCGGATGGAGAGAAGTTTCTTCGGCTTATCGATAAACACGAGGCGCTCTTGCGGAAGGTGCCCTGCAGGATGGTCAATTTTGATCTCTGGGACAGTAATGTCTTATACAATGACGGAAAGATCTGCTGGATCGATCCGGAGCGCGGTTTTTGGGGAGATCCTGTGGCGGACTTTATCACACTTGGCCCGGGGCAGAAGGCGCCATTGTCTGCGAAGCAAAAAGAACTTGCGATATACAATGAAACAGCAGAAGATAAGATCATTCTTTCCGAAGAAACTGAGATCCGGTATGCACTTGCAGTATGCTACCTTGCTTTGATCGAGGAAGTGGAAAAATATGTCCGGTACGAACCGGAGGAAGCCAATTACATAAGAAATACAGTGGATGCGCGCGCGATGTATGATATGGCGTATGAGATCCTTTGATGAAAACAACTGAGCAAACCTTCCTGTCGTTTTTTGGTGTATGTAAGATAATTCATGCAAAGAATGAAGATATATGATATAAATAGTTTATATGGAATGGTGATAGCTCATAAAGGAGTGGGGATATAAAGGATGGAAAATATCCGGTCGGGCATTTTGGGCTTGGGAATTTTTTGTATTATAGTTCTGTTCCTTCACGGGATCAGGGCGATGAATCTGCGGATCACACAGGGGGCGGAGAAATTTCGGCCAACCTATCATATGCGGCGTGAGAATAAAATAGACGTGTATCTGTGGCAGATCAGGAAACAGGTTCATTACTACGATAAGATAACATTTGCAAAGAATAAAAAGGGAAATTATGTACCGGTGCGTTCGAAATTCCTGATCGCGGTAGCCGTGATCGGGAGTTTACTGTGGGCGGCACTGGCAGCAGGAGCCGTCATAGGCTTTCGGGATTCCTGGATGGAGGCGGGGACACTGGTGATGATACTGGGATTGCCGGTAGTGCTTTTGCTGCACATAGGACTGAACAGGCTGATCGGTGGGGATAAAATGAGCCGTGCCGGAAAGTATCTGAGGATACATACGGCGCGCGGAGAGATCGATGCCGGTGTTATTCCGGAGGATGTAAGTGAGATTTACGAAACGGCTTTCTGGCACAGATCAAATGAGAATGAATCGCCATCCCAAAAAGCCTATCGGGAATATATCTGGAAGATTCGGACAAAGTTTTTGCTGGGTTTCGCCATCTTTTTTGTGCTTCTGATGGCAGTGCTCATAGGCATCGCTGTGATTGCTAAGTAAATGTGAATTGATCAGTAAATGAGAAACACCCTGCATATCCAATAGGGTATGCAGGGTGTTTTTGGATTATCCGATCACTGTTTTTATCGGTATTTCAGTTCGGGATGCTCCTTGTAGAACTATTCACAGAATTTAGGAAAGCAGTGTGGTGTATGATGTATAATTAAGTTATAATTGCTTTTTTTGTGAAAAAATGATATCATTAACATTCGGTGTGTAATTTAACCAAATAATAAAGAAAAGCGAGGATGAAAAAGTATGAGTTATTTGATCATTGGAGTGATTGTCGGTGTGCTGGTGGCAGTTGTAGTGGTGATCTCCAAGAAGGATGCCCAGGAAAATGCAGAAATGGTTGCGAGATTGTCGGATGAGCAGAAAGCGCGTCTGATGGGAACGGAAGTGGATTTTGTTGAGAAGGATGCCTGGGTGCAGGAAGCAATGGTAGCCAAGATCGTTGATAAAGGCAGCAAATTTAATATTCGGATGCTGTGGTATAACAAAACTCTGGAGAATAATGAATACGAAACGATCACCATCGCGGACACAAGCATCACCAAAGCAGAGCAGGATGCACATAATCTTAAGGTTGATGATTTTGTAAAGATGTATATTGCTCCGGAAAAGTCCGAGGCAAAGATCAGATTTTAATAAACGCAATCGAATAAACGGAGTTGCCACGGGGACGGGTCTCTGGTCAGTTTTCGGCCAGAGAACCGTCCCTGTGGCATGTGGAAAAAGCGTAGGAAAAATGGTACAATGCATATGCTTTTGATGTAAGGGAGAAAGAAATAATGGGAGCAACGAAATGGCCAGGAAGAATGAAGTAATAAAAAGGATATTAATTGTGGTGATCCTTCTTACGCTTGCCTTTATATGGGGGCATTCCATGATGCCGGGGGATATGTCCGGCGAGGAATCCGGATTTGTGTATCGTGTATTGAGTCCGGTGTTGAAACTGCTCTTGCCGGATGCCTGGGTGACGGAGCATCTGGTGCGAAAGATTGCGCATTTCAGTGAGTACGGGGCATTAGGGGTTGAGCTGACGCTATATGCTTCGCTATATAAGGATCTTAAGGGCCGAAGGATCGTGAATCTCATCTGCAGCGGGCTGATCGTAGCATTTCTTGACGAAACGATCCAGATCTTTTCCGGAAGGGGTACAGCAATCGCGGATGTGTGGATCGACCTATTCGGATTTACGACAGGATTTCTGATCGTCGGGCTGATCCGCAGGCGGCATAAAAAATCTCCAGATAAGAAAAAATCCAACTCCGGGTTGAATTGATCTCAAAAAGCAGTCGTTAGCTTTTCCGTAGGATGCCTGCTATAGTGAATACATCAAAGATGCATCTTAAGAAAACATTAACTATAGCAGGGAAAGCGAGGTAAGTGACTATGTCATTAGGGAATAATATAAAGAAGTATCGGCGTGATCTGGGGATGACGCAGGAGGAGCTGGCAAGGATGCTGTGCATAACCGGGCAGGCGGTGAGCAAATGGGAAAGCGGCGCAGGGTTGCCCGATGTAACCCAGATCGTACCCCTGGCCCGGGCACTGAATGTCTCGACGGATGCGCTGTTTGGATTTAATGCAGAGAGCTATGACAAAGAATATGCGGAGCAGGTAAAACTTGAAGCGGATCAGCTCAGGGACAACGGAGATCCGGCACAGGGAGCACTGGCATCGGCAGAGTATCTGGATAAAAAATGCGAGGAAAACATCTTTAACTATCGGATCATGATGCGCTATGTACAGGCAATCGCGCATATGAGTCGTTTCGTAAATCCGGAGAATACCTATTACCGGGAACTTATGGCGGACGATCAGAAAGGATGGAAGCATGTGGTCCGGCTGGCGGAAAACCGGGCAATGCAGGTGATCCGTTATTCGGAAGAAAAGGAACTTGCGGACTATTGTCATTATGCGCTGGCCTGGATCTATTGGCATACTCAGGAGTACGAAAAGGGGCGTCAGCATGTCGATGCGCTTCCGACCATCAGAAGCAACATGCTGCAGGAAACACTGTTGCCATACTACATCAGCGCAACTACGGACAGCGGAATAGAGGGCTGGAAAGAACAGGTCCGGGATAATCTGCAGAATTTTATCCGCGCGATCAACAAGCAGATCCTGTATGCGGCGGAGGGAATGATGTGGTCCTGTTCCTTGCAGGAAGCGGAAGACATCTGCCGCTGGGGGATCGCCATTATGGAACACTTTATGGCCGATGACAGGATGCGGGCATACTGCCAGGGCTTTTACCGTGATACCTGCAAGTTCCTGATCGCAGCGTATCTTCGGAATGATGAGCCGGAGAAAGCAGCGGAAGAATGGAAGCGGCTTATGGGGAAGATCGATGAATATGTCGCATTCTGCAGTAAGGTGTGCAAGGCGGACAGAGAAGCGATAGAGACGGAGTACGGTAAGAAGGCTGCGGAAAACATGTCGCATTATACAAGGGAGTATATCGACGGCAAAATGCAGTTCATGCGAAACCAGCTGAAGGGCTGGTGCAGTGAAGAAGTATTTGCCAAATTTGAAAAATTGATCTAAAGTTACCACGGGGACGGTTCTTTGGCCTGTATTCAGCCGGAGAACCGTCCCTGTGGCATGGTCCCTGTGGCATGACAAATGCCGGACGATAAGGTATACTGATACGGAGATCAAGGGAAGGGGAGAGAGAAAATGTCAAATATCAGGGACCGGGGTGTGCTGGATCTGACGATGGTAGAAGAAGACAGGTTTATTCTGGTCATCTTTGATGATATCGAGTGGGAGTACAGGACGCGTGTACAACACGCGCAGATGCTGCAGGATAAGTTAAATGATTATCTGGGATATATCGCAAGCGGGCAGGCAGAAGAGGCGAAACCGGGACTGCGGCCGGTGATCCGTGTGATGGCACAATATTCTTACAGCAAATACTGCATTGATTTCCTGGAACGGATCAGGGACTTCATCAAACAGCATGATGATATCTGTGAACTGGAATGGACGCACAGCGAAGAAGACGGACCTTTTGCGGACGGGTTTATGGATGAGCCGGAAATGGATCCGGGTAAGATCTATCCGCGTCTGAAAAAGAACTGGGCGGAAAAGCCGCTTGAGACGGTGTCGCTTTTGTCCGGAGCCCCCGGAAATCATTCGGACTATCCGGACAATCTGATCATGATCCGGTTTATGGAAAGCTATATCGGTATGTTTGTTCTGGATGCCGGAGAGGGGTATGTCGCAGTGACCTATGATATGCTCCCGGAAGGAATGACGGTAGAGGAATTAGAAAGCCGGGCGTTTGATAATCTGATCCGGGACATACGGTATCAGAGCGCGGAATCCAAAGTCAAGGGGATCAACGGGATTCTGGCCGGGGGAAACTTTGAGGCGGAGAGCCTTCTGTTCCCGGATATCTGGGCTTCGATCGCAGGGGACTTGGATGACGATGTGGCAATCTGCGTACCGACGAAGGATATCGTATATTTTACAAAGGCAAGCGATAAAAAACTTCGAAAGAAAATGACGGAAATGGCAGAAGAGATGTTTCGCACAAACCAGAAAGAAACGCCGTTTCTGCTGTTTAGTAAAGATGTCCTGCTGTATCAGAGAGAGACGAAACAGATCCGGGTTGTGGATACTTTTTTGTAAAAAAGGTATTGACACTCCCCCTGGGGAACCCCTTAAGCTGGTCTTATCAAGAGAAAAGACCGGTCTTACAGTAAAGGGATATAGGAGGTTCCAAACATGAATAAAAATACCGATAAAAAAATGACATCCGGCGAGATCGCCAAAAAAGCAGGAGTATCGCAGAAGGCAGTGCGTCTGTATGACGAAAAAGGGCTTCTGAAGCCGACCGGCTATTCGGAAGGAAACTACCGGCTCTACGATGAAGGATCATTGGAGATCCTAGAGAAGATCGTAGCGCTTAAGAATATCGGTTTTTCATTGGAAGAGATCCGGGATAATCTGGTGGCGGGGGATGCTGTGAATGTGGAAGAGGCATTGCGCATCCAGCTGAAAAACATGGAAGAGAAACGCTATCAGATCGATAAGGTATGCGCGGCGATCCAACGGACACTGGAGCGGAAAGACAAGGAACTCGACTGGGATGATGTAGCAGACATGGTGCAGAACATCACTCTGGACCAGAGGGCGGATGAGCGGCACTGGGATGCATTAAAGCATACCGCTAAGGAACAGGACTGGTATGAGAAGATCTTTGAGAGTCTTCCGATCAAAGCGGGTGACAGGATCCTGGATCTGGGTTGCGGATATGCCAAACTCTGGAGAAATAACCGGGACCGCATTCCGGAAAATGCAAAGATCTATGGCTATGATGTGCACGGCAGCTGGGCGGATGATTTTGAAAAGTATTTGGAAGAAAACAAAAACAGTCTGCCGGCAGGCGTAGAGATCAAACTGGAATTCTCTGATCTGGAAAAGGAAGAGACCTGGGAGAAGATCGCCGGGGACAAAGAGTATTCCATGATCATCGCACATTACCTGCAGTATATGCTGGAGGATCCGGAGGCAATGGTCCAACACTCCTCCGAGGTGCTTTCCAAGGACGGTGTATTTTCCATTAACGGTCCCTGTGTCAGTAAATGGTATCTGTTTTTGCGGGATGTTTTGGGAAAATTGGGGATCAAGGCAGATGTCATTGAAGAGAAGATCGCACAGCAGACTGAGGCAAGAAATACCTTTGAGGAAATGCTATGGAGGCATTTCGACAGGGTAGAGTATGTAACGCTCACAAACCGCTGGCATTATGAGGATGCAGACGAGCTGCTGCAGAAGCTCAGTGAAACCTTTGCAGATCAGGAGAAATTGATCAATGCAAAGCAGAGTAAACTGAAAGCGTACTTTGAAGAAAGGATCAAAGAGAACGGCGAGATCGTGATCGACATCGATTCCTTCTTCTGGCACTGCTCAAAGTAAGACTTACCATTGGGACGGTTCTCCGGCTGGAAACTTGCCGGAGAACCGTCCCTGTGGCATGCCCGGCTGGAAACTTGCCGGAGAACCGTCCCTGTGGCATGCCAAAAAAGTATGATTGACACATCTGACCTGCCACCATATCATTTAGAATAGCAGGCAGTGCTGATCAGGGCTGCCGGCTGTTTTTATCAAAATCTGTAAGCGCATACAAGCGATGAAGGGAGTTATGCCATGAGAAGGTTGTTTAACGACGGTTGGGAGTTTTCCAAGCAGAAACCGGGAACGGATATCGATGCATTGTCCTCTATGGAGTTTGCACGAATCAATGTGCCCCATGACTGGATGATCGGAAATGTGGCGGATCTTTATGAGAATTCCGTCGGTTTTTATCGAAAAAAGTTTTCTATGGATAAGAAAGCGGGAAGCCGCTATGAGATCTATTTTGAGGGTGTCTATATGGACAGCACCCTGTATGTGAACGGGACAGAAGCGGGCGTATGGAAATATGGCTATTCCAGCTTTTTCTTTGACATTACCGACCTGTTGAAGGATGGGGAGAACGAAGTGCTGGTGAAGGTGGTCTACCAGTCACCCAACAGCCGTTGGTACAGCGGGGCCGGGATCTACCGGGATGTGTATTTCAGCGAGTATCCCGAAGAGCATTTCGTAACGGACAGTGTATATATTTCCGCAAAACCGGAAGTACAAACGGCATTAGATAAAGAATGGGAACTTACCATCAGTGCCGAGATCGCAAACGGCGCAGCTGACAGCAAGTGGAACAAAGGCTTTACCGGCCTTGCACCGGTAGCGAAAGATACAAAGCTTTCCTTTGCGGTTCCGGAATTGGGCCTGGCCTTGGATACGACCATAGGTGATGCAACGGCAGAGGTATACGCCGATCAGACGGTGCGCGTGGAATGGAAGGTTAAGGTCGACGCACCGCAGTTATGGTCTCTGGAAGATCCTAAACTCTACGAGTGTGAGATATCTTTGGAAAACGGAGACGCAAAGAAGGAACGCTTCGGTTTCCGCAGTTTTACCTTTGATACCAATAAGGGCTTTTTCTTAAACGGTAAGCATGTAAAGATCAACGGTGTGTGCGAGCATCACGATCTGGGGGCCATCGGTGCATGCTTTAGCCGGACGGCAATGCAGCGCAAATATGAGATCCTGCGTACCATGGGTATCAACGCGATCCGTACCGCACACAATATGCCGGCGGTAGGACTGTTGGAACTGGCAGATGAGATGGGATTTTTGGTCATGGACGAAGCCTTTGATATGTGGGAAGGCTGCAAGACGGAATTTGATTACGGCCGTTTCTTTGTGGAATGGCAGGAGCGGGATGTGCGCAGCTGGATCCGGCGTGACCGCAATCACCCGAGCATCTTCTTATGGAGCATCGGTAACGAGATCTACGATACCCACAAGGATGCGCACGGACAGGACATCACACGCTATCTGCAAAAGGAAGTAATGGAAAATGATCCCAACGGAAATGCCGTGGTCGGCATGGGATCGAACTATATGCCCTGGGAGAATACGCAGAAGTGTGCGGATATCTTAAAATATGTGGGATACAACTATGCGGAGAAGTTCTATAACGAGCATCACGCGGCACATCCGGACTGGCACATCTTCGGAAGCGAGACAGCGTCTACGGTACAGAGCCGCGGCATCTATCACTTCCCGTATGAGCGTGCGGTGCTGGCGGACGATAACTGGCAGTGCTCGTCACTGGGCAACAGTACCACCAGCTGGGGCGCACCCAATCCGGAGCACTGCGTGATCCAGGAGCGGGATCACGATTTCTCCATGGGACAGTTTTTGTGGTCGGGTTTTGATTACATCGGAGAGCCTACGCCGTACCATACCCGCAATTCCTATTTCGGACAGATCGATACCGCAGGCTTCCCGAAGGACAGCTACTATGTCTACAAAGCAGCGTGGACGAAGGAACCGTTTGTACATGTATTCCCGTATTGGGATTTCAATCCGGGACAGACGGTGGATGTGCGTGTGGTATCCAATGCGCCGGTGGTGGAACTGTTTGTAAACGGAGAGTCGCTGGGCAGGAAAAATATCGATCACGAACATGGCATGGTACTGAGCGGCGATTATCAGACCGCCTATGTGCCGGGGGAGATCACAGCGGTCGCATACGATGTCGAAGGTAAGGAAGTGGCCAGACAGACAAGGCATTCCTTTGGCAATGCAACAGCGCTGGTAGCCAACATTTATAAACCGGAGAAAACTTTCACGGCGGGTTGCGGGGATATGGCGTTTATCGAAGTATCGGCGGTGGATGCAGACGGATATCCTGTGGAAAATGCCTGCAATATCGTGAAGGTATCGGTGAAGGGTGCCGGCTGGCTGACCGGTCTGGATAACGGTAACTCTGCGGATGAAGAGGAATACAAAGGCTGTGAGAAGCGTCTGTTCTCCGGAAAGATGCTGGTATGTATCGCTATCGGTTCCGAGTGCGGTGAGATCAGCGTAGACCTGCAAAGCGAGGGCCTGACCGGGGTATCCTGCACACTGCAGGTAACGGAAAAGAAAGAGATCCAGGGCATTTCACTGATCCCGGAAGTATTGGATAAAGGCGTAAAGAATGCAGCCTATCCGCGCAAGATCGAACTGCTCTGTGACGGTGAGCGACAGATGACAAAAGAACATACGGAAGTGCAGATCACGGCAAAGATCGATCCGCCGGAAGCAGCACGAAATCTGAAACCGGAAGACCTGATCTGGAAGGCGGTGACGGATGACGGTATCGAGAGCAACATTGCAAAGATCACGAAGATCGAGGGTATGTGTGCTACTGTAAAAGCACTGGGAGACGGAAACTTCCGCCTGCGCTGCATGACAAAATGCGGCTCGGATCCGGTCAAGGTGATCTCGGAACTGGAGTTTACGGCGGCCGGCATCGGTGTGGCTACGCTGGATCCGTACCATTATGTTGCCGGCGGCCTGTGGAGCTTTGGCGAAGGCGAGATCGGTGTGGGCAATGAACACGGTGTCTCTACGGCGCGCGGGGAACGCAGCGTAGTCGGATTTGAGAATATCAATTTCGGCGCATACGGCTCGGATGAGATCACCATCGATATCTTCAATCTGTCGGATGATCCCTTTGATTTCGAACTGTGGGAAGGCATTCCGGGACAGGAGGGCAGCGAGAAACTGCTGGACGGACATTATCACAAGAAGTCTATCTGGAATGTATACCAGCCGGAGACCTATCACTTGCGCCGCAGGATGAAAGGACTTGCTAATCTCTACATCGTAGCGGAAGACAAAGTGCATTTCGGCGGCTTTACCTTTACGGAATACCGGAAAGCATACGAGCGCTTAAATGCCGGAGAATGCGATGAGGTTTATGGTGACAGCTACGAGAAAAAGGCAGACCGCATTGATGGCATCGGCAACAATGTGACCGTGGAATTTAAGGATATGGATTTCTGCAAAGAGGCGGTGACCAAGCTGGAGATCACCGGTGTGAGCCACATCCCGGTAAATACGATCCATGTGATCTTTGACAACGGAACGGAGGAGATTCGCGATATCCTGGAATTTGCCCGGGACGGCGGTGAGACGCAGAGCTTCAATGTAAGCAGCTACTCCGGAAAGGGAACGATCCGGCTGGTATTCCTGCCGGGCAGCAGTTTTGATCTGATCGCACTGCAGTTTAAGGGCTGAAAACAGACTCATAGCAAGTGCCACAGGGAGGAATAGAAATGAGCAGGAGACGAAAGGAAATAACAGAGAGTAGCGAGAAACAGAGCGAACTGAGAGAAAGATATTTTGACAAAATCACGGAAAAGGCATATAATATCCAAAAATATTTGTGAAAAATTACATATATGAAGGGACCGATAACAGTAGGCGGATTTGATCAAAAGAGAAGGGTAACCGGGGGTTAAGGTATGAGTCTGGTCAGAACAAACGAGAAGTGTATTGGCTGTAACCGCTGCATCCGTGCCTGCAGCAGCATGGGGGCCAATGTGGCCGTGGAAAAGGGCAGGGGCAATGTCATTGATGTAGATCCGGACAAGTGTATTGCATGTGGCGCTTGTCTGGATGTGTGCGAACACGATGCCAGAGAGTATATCGATGATGTGGAGCAGTTTTTTGCGGATCTGAAGAAGGGCGTAGAGATCTCGGTGCTGATCGCACCGGCATTTCTTGCCAATTATCCAAAAGAGTACGAAGCCTATCTGGGGATGCTGAAGAAGCTGGGCGTGAACCGTTTCATCAGCGTATCCTTTGGTGCGGATATCACTACATGGGGCTATATCAAGTACATCACCGAGAATAAGTTTTACGGCGGCATCTCGCAGCCGTGTCCGGCGGTGGTGGGCTATATTGAGCGTTATATGCCGGAGCTGTTGCCAAAGCTGATGCCGGTACAGTCGCCCATGATGTGTTCCGCGATCTACGCGAAGAAATATATGAAGCTGAACGATAAGCTGGCATTTATCAGCCCGTGTATCGCCAAGAAAAATGAGATCGACGATCCGAACAATCAGGGCTATATTTCTTATAATCTGACATTTAAACATCTGATCCGCTATCTGCGAGCCCATCCGGTGAGCGGTGCGACGCCATACAAAGACGAGATCGAATATGGTCTGGGTTCCATCTACCCGATGCCCGGCGGACTGAAGGAAAATGTATACTGGCTTCTGGGAGAGGATGCATTGGTGCGTCAGATGGAAGGCGAACATCATATGTATCAATATCTGCAGAAGAATGCAGCATTATTGAAAGGCGGCAGGACACCTTATCTGTTTGTGGATGCACTCAACTGCACCAACGGCTGTCTGTATGGGCCGGGTACCGAAGTGCGGGCGGATATGTCGGAAGAAGTCTTTATGGCGATCCAGAAGATTAAGGCGGAGAGCAAAAATTCTTCAAAAAAATCGGCGTGGGGCCGGGATCTGACGCCGAAGAAGCGTCTCGATGCCCTAAACAAGCAGTTTGCAAAACTGAATCTTTCAGACTTTTTGCGTAAGTATACTGACCGGAGCGCAAAGTGCAGCCACCGTATCCCGAACAGCCGGGAACTGGAAGAGATCTACGCAAAGATGCAGAAGGATACGGCGGAAAAGCGTGCCATCGACTGTGGCTGCTGCGGATATGAGTCCTGTCAGGAGATGGCGGTAGCGATCTATAATGGCTACAATCACATCCATAACTGCGTGCATTATATTAAGGACCGCGCATACCAGGAGAAGGACAAGGCCATTGAACTGGCGGAAGAGATCACCAAAACTCAGGATGAGATGCATGAGAAGAAAGTCGTACTGATGGATGAAATCGCGGAGAATTTTGCTACGCTGAAGGATACCATTGGCCAGATCGAAGCCACAAGTACGGATAATGCAAAGCAGACCGAGGGCATCTCGTCGGATATGTCGGAAGTGGATACCTTTGCGCATGAGCTGAAGCAGGTGCTGAATACGATCGAGAGCTGTCTGAATAAGCTGGAGACGAACAATACCGCCGTGATCGCCATCGCGGCACAGACCAATCTGCTGGCATTGAATGCATCCATTGAAGCGGCGCGTGCCGGGGAAGCGGGCAGAGGCTTCGCGGTGGTTGCCGATGAGATCAAAAAGTTGGCGGAGGATTCCAAGGCAACCGCAGATGACAGCAATGCAAACAATCAGGATATCCGGGAAACCATCGAGCGGCTGGTCGAAGAAGCCGGAAAACTGACACAGATCGTGGATCAGGTCAATGGCAGGACATCGACACTGGTGGCATCTGCCGAAGAGACCGCGGTTTCCATCGGGCTGATGAACGATGTGGCTGAGAATGTGGAGAGCTCCCTGCGCCAGATCCTGCAGGATTAAATGGAAACAGAAAAAACGGAGAAACTATGAAAAAAGAAGAAAAGACCAATGTGATGCGTGTGCTGGACGGAAAAAAGATTGCCTATGAAAGCCATAGCTATGAGCCGGATGCGACTATGAGTGGGGAAGAGATCGCGGCGATCCTGGGCGAGGATGCGCAGAAAGTTTTTAAAACACTGGTGACGCAGGGCAAGAGTGGCGCCTATTATGTGTTTGTGGTCCCGGTGAAAGAGGAACTGGATCTGAAGAAAGCGGCGAAGGCAGCGGGCGAAAAGGCGATTGCAATGATCAAGCAGAAGGAGCTGCTGCCGCTGACCGGATATGTACATGGCGGCTGTTCCCCTATCGGAATGAAAAAAGCATTTCCGACGTTTCTTCACGAAACGGCTCCCGGCTTTGAACGGATCTTTGTCAGCGCCGGCAAGGTGGGCTTTCAGGTGGAGCTTTCTCCGCAGGATCTAATCGGGCTCGTCGGATGTAAAACGGCGGACATCATAGTGGAATGAGAGTAAAAAGGCTGCTTCGGCAGTCTTTTTTATTTCTTAAAAAAAGATAATATCATTTTGAAAATAACTATTGACAATAATGGTACAATGTACTATTATGTACACAACGAAAGACGAGACAACGGATGGAAAGGAGATCGACTATGAAAAATAATAAAGAAAATGACGAAAAGGACTTAAGCCTATGAAAGATTACAAAAAGACCTGTTCCAAAGAAGAACTGGAATTCCTGAATGCCTACGATTCTGAAAAATACAAGAAGCCATCCGTGACGGCGGATATCGTGATCTTTACAATGGATGAGGACGATGACCTGTGTATCCTGCTCATCCGGCGCGGCGGATTTCCCTACAAAGGGTGCTGGGCCATCCCCGGAGGCTTCCTGGAGGTGGATAAAGAGTCCATCGACGAAGCGGCCAGGCGGGAATTGTTCGAAGAGACGGGGCTTAGGGACATACCACTTACGCAGCTCTACACCTTCGGCAGTCCTGACCGGGATCCCAGGATGCATGTAGTCTCCGTGGTATACACCGCGCTGGTGCCAAAGGATCAGCTGAAGATCCGGGCGGGGGATGATGCATCGGATGCAAAACTCTTTAAGATACGATATGAGAATAACGGATTGTATTTTCGCAGCACTTCGGTTATGATATCCAAAGAAGACTTAGGGCCAGAAGATGTGCCATCGGAAGAACTGGCATCAAAAGATCTGGCATTTGATCACGCGGACATCATACAGCTGGCGATCAAACGACTGCGAAACCGTATTGACTATGAACCGGATGCATTTGCATTACTCAGGGATCCGACCTCGTTTACGATCTTTGAGCTGAAGAAGATCCACGAGAGCATCAAGAACCGCTCGCTGGATACAGCAAATTTCCGTAAGGCATTTTTCCGAAGCTATTTGGCGACCGGAAGGGTGCGGGACCGGAACGAGAAGCGGGAAGATACGGGGCACAAACCGGCAGAATTATATGAGTTTTTAGGTAACCAATCATAAAGGAGGACACCACTATGAAGAAAGCGTTGATCATTGTAGACATGCAGAAAGATTTTGTTACCGGATGCCTTGGCAGCAAGGAAGCACAGGCTGTGGTAGACGGCATTAAAAAGTACGCGGAAGGGTTTGACGGGGATATCTATTTCACCAAAGATACCCATCAGGAAAACTACTTAGAGACCCAGGAGGGCAAGCGGCTTCCGGTGACCCACTGCATCAAGGGCAGCGATGGCTGGGAAGTAGTAGATGCGTTAAAGGACATCCCGGCAAAGCAGACCTTTGAAAAGCCGGTCTTCGGATCGAAGGCGCTGGCAGAGGCAATCGCGGAGAACAAGTACGATGAAGTGTATCTCTGCGGTGTATGCACCGGCATCTGCGTGCTGAGCAATGCGATCCTGATCAAAGCCTATGATGCGGATGTCAGAGTCGCGGTACTTGGTGAACTGTGTGCCTGCGTAACACCGGATACCCACAAGACTGCGCTGGATGCGATGAGAACAGCACAGATCGATATCATTTAACCTATCCAAGAAAGAGAGGGACCAATATTATGAAACTGAAACCGATCATCGAAAGCCTATTGGAAACCGACCTGTATAAATTCAGCATGGGGCAGGCCATCTATCATCAGTTCCCAGACTATAAGACCACATGGACCTTTAAGTGCCGGAACACGGATGTGAAGTTTACCGCGGAAATGCTCGAAGAGATCAAGGCACAGATCAAAGCCTACTGCGATCTGCGATTCACGGAAGAGGAACTGGCTTATCTGGATACCATCGAGTGGTTCAAGGGTTCCTACATCGATTTCCTGCGCCTATGGCATCCGCGCTATGAAGACTTTGAGATCACCACGGATGCGGAGTGTGGCCTGGCCATCGATACCAGAGGCACCTGGCTCAACACCTCTATGTATGAGATCCCGACCCTGGCCATCGTCAACGAGGTTTACTTCCGCATGGCCTATGACTATTCGGAACTTATGGAATCCTTTGAGCAGAGGCTCGATGACAAGATAGCTCTTTTGAAGGACGGAACGTACAGGATAGG
>JAFXQR010000036.1 GCA_017526985.1 Lachnospiraceae bacterium | reverse complement strand
GTCTTTACTGCCCGGCGACTTGGCGGAGACTATGGCAGGCCAGAGTCCACCTCATCCGGCGCTGGCGCGCCACCTTCCCCTCAAGGGGAAGGCAAGATGCCTTCCGTGAGGTGATCGACAGCCCTACAAATACGAATTTGTAACAACAAAGCGGAGGGGGCAATATCCCCCTCCGGGTTTTGTTGTATAAACTATTTCGTTAATCTTCGTTATCGCCAGTTGCGGTCACGCCCTGCTCCGCCGCGTTCTTCGCCAGGACCTCCTCCAGGCTCAGGCCGGAGTTACGCTTCATCTGCTCAAACATCTGCATCGCCAGGCTGTTGGAACCAAGCGACTGTTCTGTCATCTGCTCGGCCGTCTTCGTGATCGCCGTATCCATAAAGTAGTCGACCTGCGGGCTTTTCTCCCCATCAGAAAAGACCTCGGATGCCGATTTCATGGACTTGATCACCTGCTCCCACAGATAGGTCTCAAATGCCTTGCAGGCATCCAGCATCTCTTCATCTGATTTGGCCGCCTGCACATTGTTGCCCAGCTTCTGCGCATTCTGTGCCGATGCCAAAGACGCGGTGTAATCGGTTAAGTTTGAAATACTCCCCATATCCATATGCTATACCTCAGTTGATAATCCGCTCAAATAATTTTATTGTTTGAGCTGGTTCGCCTGCTGCATCATCGTATCGGTCGTGGTGATCACGCGGGAGTTTGCCTCGTATGCACGCTGCGCCACGATCAGATTGACCATTTCATCGGCAAGCTGCACATTGGACATTTCAATATACCCCTGTACCACCTTGCTCTTTTCCAGATTATTATTGGTAAACTCATTCAATGGTTTCCCACTGGCCTCCGTTTCCAGATAAAGGGATCCGCCCTGCTTCTCCAGACCTGCCGGATTATTAAACTGCCACAACCCGATCTGCGGCCCCATATCTTTGGGATTGTTGGCTTCATCCGGATACATAAACTTGCCATCCTCCGTGATAGTGATCTTGCTGGTGGTGTATTCCCCGGTGAAACGGATCGGCTGCCCCTTGGAATCCAGTACCGCATTTCCTTCAGAGTCCGTCAGTTCCATACCATTGGATGTGGTTGCCCAGTGAAAATCACCGTTTCGGGTGTAGCCTACGGACTTGTCTGCCAGCTGCACCGCAAAGAAACCCTGACCGCCAATAGCGAAGGAAGAGTTGCTGTCCGCTTCCTGAAAAGAGCCCTGGCGGAATATCGTGGTGATCGATGAACTGCGCACACCGAGCCCCACCTGGGAATCAATGGGTTTCGGATCACCGTTGGCCGTGGTCGTCTTGGTCTGTAACTCTTGATATAGCAGGGATTTAAACTCGATCTGACTGGTTTTGTATCCTACTGTATTTACATTTGCAATGTTATTGGAGATCGTATCTACCGCTGTCTGCTGGGCCAGCATACCGGTTGCCCCGGACCATAAAGATCGCACCATATCGTATCCTCCTTCTCACCATTTGCTACCATTATCAGCTTATAATCTACTATATCGTCAAATACTTATCATCCCTGTAGTCTGCCCAGCCCCGTAGCCGTTTGCAGGGAAGTGTCATAGGTCTGGATCACTTTCTGGTTTGCTTCGTACTGCCGGGATACCGAGATCATCTGCACCATTTCCGATACTACCTGCACATTGGAAGTCTCCAGATAGCCCTGGAAAATCTGCCCCGTTGCTTCCTTTTCTTCTGCACCATCTACCGGATAATAAAAGTTCTCGCCATAGTGCTCCAGATAGTTATAATCTTCAAAATCCGTGATCATAAACTGGGCCACTTTTTTGCCGTCCTGATACAGATATCCCTGCTTATCCGCCACCACTTCTTTGGTAGGATCCAGCTTGATCCGCTCGGTACCGCTGCCTTTCTTGCCCAGCACGAAATCACCATCCGTAGTGACCAGGTAACCATCCTGCGTCAGCTGGAAATTGCCGTCACGGGTATAGAATATCGAGTTCTCCCCGCCTTTATTGGTATAATCCACAGTAAAGAAACCGGGGCCGCCCAATGCAAAGTCCATAGAAACATCCGTTACCTGCAGTGAACCCTGCGTAAAATCCGTATAACTCTCACCTATTTTCACACCGGGATTTGCCGGACCGATCCGTCTGGCATAGCGATAGGGATCCGAATCGTCCCTGATCTTGTCCACGAGCACGGTATCGAAGGATTGGCTGGTCAGCCCCTCCTTCTTAAAACCCGTAGTATCGGCATTTGCCAGGTTATTCGCCAGCGTATCCATACGCTTCTGTTCCTGGATCATGCCCGTATATGCAGTATAGAGCCCCTTCAGCATGGTATATACCTCCTGTCATTCCCGTTTCTATAGGAACGTAAAATGCCTGCGGCCTCCATGCCTTATTTATAACTCATCCTTGTAATCTGCGAGAAGCTCGATGTACTTGCCGGTACCGATAGCCACACAGGTCATCGGGTCATCCGCCGTCATGGTATTGATGTGTGTGCGCTCCTCGATCAGTTCTTCCAGTCCACGCAACATTGCACCGCCACCGGTCAAAACAATGCCACGATCCATAATATCTGCCGCGAGTTCGGGCGGTGTCTCTTCCAAAACCTTACAGATCGCATCCAGGATCTGTGCAGTTGTTTCTTTCAAAGCCTCATAGGTCTCATCGGAAGAAACCTTTACTGTCTCCGGCAGACCGGTCACAAGATTTCTTCCTCTGACATCCATGTAATCCACTTCGTCTCTTTTGAAAGCGGTTCCGATATTGATCTTCACATCTTCTGCAGTACGCTCACCGATCAAAAGATTGTATTTCTTTCTCATATAGCTGGCGATGGCCTCATCAAAATGGTCGCCCGCCTTGGGAACGGAAGTGCTGGCTACCGCATCTCCCAGAGAGATCACTGCCACATCCGTCGTACCCCCACCAATATCCACGATCATATTGCCCTGCGGCTTCAGGATGTCAATACCTGCACCAATTGCTGCCGCGATGGGTTCCTCCACGATCCATACCTTACCGGCTCCTGCCTGATATGTCGCATCTTCCACCGCTTTTTTCTGTACCGGGGTTGCACCGCTCGGTACACCTACAACGACACGCGGCTTGCGAAAAGTCTTCTTGCCGATGGCCTTGGTCAGGAAATAGCGCATCATCTGCTCGGTCGCAGTATAATCCGAAATAACGCCCTCACGCATGGGACGAACCGCATTGATATTGCCCGGTGTACGGCCGATCATCAGTCGGGCGTCCTCACCGATGGCCTTGACGGTACTGCTGGCACGATCAAACGCCAGCACCGACGGCTCCTTTAACACAACACCTCTGCCTTTGATATATACCAGGACACTTGCGGTACCCAGATCGATTCCAATGTCCATATTTGCCATTTTGCGTCCAGCCCCTTTCGAAACTTCTAAAAATCCCAAAATACACCACAATATTATAAACCATGGCCGGAAGTTTGGAAAGTGGGTGTTTTTCACAAAATGTAGTCTACATAATGTCCGTATGGGTACGTTTCTTACAACATCCAACTAAAATACATATCGGCCTGATCCCCGCAAAACTTTATATCTGAGGTTTACAGCATCTTCTTAACAAACTGCCCGGTGTAGGACTGTTTACACTTTGCCACTTCCTCGGGCGTCCCCTTCGCGATCACGGTACCGCCGCCATCACCGCCTTCCGGTCCCATATCGATGATATAGTCTGCGTTCTTGATCACATCCAGGTTGTGCTCGATGACCACCACTGTATTACCGCCATCCGTCAGTTTCTGCAGAATGCCCACCAGCTTATTCACATCTTCAAAATGCAGGCCGGTGGTCGGCTCATCCAGGATATAGATGGTCCGACCGGTACTGCGTCTGGACAATTCCGTGGCCAGTTTGATGCGCTGCGCCTCACCGCCGGACAGTTCGGTGGACGGCTGCCCCAGACGGATATAGGAAAGTCCCACATCGTTTAAGGTCTCGATCTTATTCCGAATGGAAGGTACCGCGCTGAAAAAGTCCAGTGCCTCTTCCACGGTCATATTCAGCACATCCGAAATGCTCTTTCCCTTATACTTGATATCCAGTGTCTCGCGGTTATAACGCTTACCGCCGCACACCTCGCAGGGTACATACACATCCGGCAGGAAATGCATCTCGATCTTGACGATACCGTCCCCGCTGCAGGCTTCACAGCGTCCACCCTTCACATTAAAACTGAACCGTCCCTTCTTATAGCCTTTCGCTTTGGCATCCTGGGTATTGGCAAACAGGTCACGGATCATATCAAATACACCGGTATAGGTCGCCGGATTGGAACGGGGTGTCCGTCCGATGGGCGACTGGTCAATGGCGATCACCTTATCCAGCGCTTCCATCCCCACGATCTTCTTATGCTTGCCCGGAATGGTATAGGCCCGGTTCAGTTTACGCGCCAGCGCTTTGTACAGGATCTCATTGATCAGCGAGCTCTTGCCGGAGCCGGACACGCCGGTCACACAGGTAAAGATCCCCAGCGGGATGTCCACATCAATATTCTTTAGGTTGTTTTCCTGCGCTCCCTTAATGGTCAGATGCCCGGTCTCTTTTCTGCGTACCGCGGGCACCTCGATCTTCTTCTTGCCGCTCAGGTACTGCCCCGTGATGGAATCCTTTGCTTTGATGATATCCTCTACCGTTCCGCAAGCCACGATCTGCCCACCATGCTCTCCGGCCAGCGGCCCCACATCTACGATATAGTCCGCTTCCCGCATGGTATCTTCATCATGTTCTACCACGATCAGGGTATTGCCCAGGGACTGCAGACCGCGCAGCGCTCCCAGCAGTTTCTCGTTATCTCTCTGATGCAGACCGATGGACGGCTCATCCAGGATATAGCATACTCCCACCAGACCGGAACCGATCTGCGTTGCCAGACGGATCCGTTGTGCCTCGCCACCGGACAAAGTCGCCGTTGCTCTGGACAGAGACAGATAATCCAGTCCCACTTCCACCAGAAATCCTACTCTGGCCTTGATCTCACGGATGATGGAATCGGCGATCAGATGCTGCTGTTTCGTCAGTTCCATCCCGTCCAGAAAGTCTTTGAGTGCCCCGATGGATATGGATGTGATCTCATAGATGTTCTTATCCGCCACGGTTACCGCCAGGGACTCTTTCTTCAGGCGCATACCATGGCACATATCGCAGGGAGTGATCGACATATAGCGCTCATATTCCGCCTTGGAATACTCGGAGCCCGTCTCACGGTATCTGCGCTCCACATTTTTGATCAGGCCCTCAAACGCGATAGGATATACGCCATAACCGCGCTGCCCCTGATAATGCACATCCACTTCTTTATCCGTGCCGTACAGCAGGATATGCCGTATCTTTTCGTCCAGATCCGCCCAGGGCGTATCCAGACTGAATTTGAACTTCTTTACCAGCGCCTGCAGCAGGGCATTGGCAAAGCTGCCCTCCTGGTTTGCCGACTGCCAGCCAAGCACCGCGATACAGCCATCATTGATGGATCTGGTAGGATCCGGGATCATGGAACCTTCCGTAAACTCCATCTTGATACCAAGACCCGCGCAGTTCGGGCAGGCACCGAAGGGATTATTAAAGGAAAAGCTGCGGGGTTCGATCTCGTCAATACTGATGCCGCAGTCCGGACAGGAAAAACTTTGGCTGAAGTTCAGCCGTTCCCCGCCGATCACATCCACCACCAGCAGGCCGTCCGTCAGTTCCAGTACATTTTCGATGGAATCACTGAGTCGTTTGCCGATGCCTTCCTTTACCACCAGACGGTCCACGATCACTTCAATGGTATGCTTGATATTTTTATCCAGCGCGATATCTTCGTCCAGTTCATAGACACTGCCGTCGATCTCCGCACGCAGATAGCCGCTCTTCTTCATTTTCTCCAGCACTTTTTCGTGGCGTCCTTTTTTTCCGCGCACCACCGGCGCCAGCAGCTGGATCTTCGTGCCTTCCTCCAGTGCCATGACCTGATCTGTCATCTGATCCACGGTCTGCCGCATGATCGGCCGGCCGCATTCCGGGCAGTGCGGGATGCCGGCTCTGGCATACAGCAGCCGGAAATAATCATAGATCTCCGTCACCGTCCCCACAGTAGATCTGGGATTTTTATTAGTAGACTTCTGATCGATACTGATGGCCGGGCTCAGTCCCTCGATCTTGTCCACATCCGGCTTCTCCATCTGCCCCAGGAACTGTCTCGCATAGGAAGAAAGCGACTCCATGTAACGCCGCTGCCCTTCCGCATAGATCGTATCAAATGCCAAAGAAGACTTTCCCGAACCGGAAAGCCCTGTAAATACTACAAATTTATCTCTGGGGATCGTCAGATCCACATTCTTCAGATTATGTTCTCTCGCCCCCATAATCCGGATCGACTGCGATGCCGGAATCATCTTCGGGCTCTTTGCTGCCGCCATTTTGAGACCTCATTTCTTTATAATCTATATCCAAACATTTGTTCTGAAATCATATCATGTCTGCCCTGCTTTGTCAATCCCCCGCTCTGCAATCCAATGATAACAAAAGAACTGCCGCATTTTCGCGACAGTTCCCTGAAATACTATCTGTTTGTCGTGACTCAGCCCCCTCTTGCCGGCAGATACGGTACCAAAGCGCCTGCCAACTGCGGAACCGGCATAGTCTGTAACCACAAATGTCCCGGTCCGGTGATCACGGTGTTGAAAATGCCTTCACCGCCGAAGATCGCATTTTTAATTCCCGGAACGGTCTGCACATCCACCTTGCAGGAGCTGCTCATCGCTGCCAGATAACCGGTATCAATGACCATCTGCTGTCCCGGCTGCAGATCATATTCTTTTACAAAACCGTCAAACTCCAGAAACGCCATGCCCTGGCCGGAAAGTTTCTGCATCAGGAAACCTTCACCACCTACCAAACCGGAACCCACCTTTTTCTGGAAAAATACGGAAAGCTCCACTCCCGAAGTCGATGCCAGAAATGCCTTCTTCTGTGCTACAATATCCTGTCCCGGTGCGATCTCAAATGCACGAATAGAACCCGGAAAACTGGAAGCGAATGCGATCATACCTTCGCCACCCTGTGCAGTATAACGATTCTGGAACATACTCTCACCGGTAAACACCCTGCCCAGCATTTTACCGACACCACCGTTCGAAGTCGTTTCCATCTTCATATTCGGTGTCATCCAGCTCATAGCGCCGCTTTCCGTGATCATCGTCTCACCGGAATCCAGTGTACAGATGACTACCGGTAACGGTTCGCCTTCAATCGAATACCTCATGATTAACCCCTCCTGAATCTGTTTTTACTATAGCTCCTTCCCACAGCATAGTATCAGTTTATCCTATTTTATTGCATATTGCAAGAGAAAATCATCATCACCCAAGTATTTTTTGTGCATTTATGACAGATACTTCTTCAGGTTGATCATGCGGTCACGGAGTTCGGCCGCCACCTCAAAGTTCAGATCCGCCGCCGCCTTACGCATCTGTTTTTCGGTATCGGCGATCACCTTCTTCAGTTCCTTCTCGTCCATAGATTCCGGATCCTTTTCCAGGGCCGTCTCGGTAGATGCAATGGACTTGCTGATGGCAATCAGTTCACGCACCGCCTTCTTGATCGTGGTGGGCGTGATGCCATGTTCTTCATTGTATTTCATCTGTATGCCACGACGGCGGTTGGTCTCGTCAATGCAGATCTTCATGGAATCCGTCATATTGTCGGCATACATGATGACATGGCCTTCCGCATTTCGCGCCGCACGCCCCACTGTCTGGATCAGTGAAGTAGCCGAACGCAGGAAGCCTTCCTTGTCCGCATCCAGAATGGCCACCAGCGTTACCTCCGGGATATCCAGCCCTTCCCGCAGCAGGTTGATACCTACCAGCACATCAAACACATCCAGACGCAGATCCCGGATGATCTCCGCCCGCTCCAGGGTATCCACATCCGAGTGCAGATACTTCACGCGGATGCCGATGTCGTGCAGATAATCCGTCAGGTCCTCCGCCATCCGTTTGGTCAGCGTCGTGATCATCACCTTGTTCTTCTTTGCTGTTTCTTTTTTGATCTCCGCCACCAGATCGTCAATCTGCCCTTCCACCGGCCGCACACTGATCTCGGGATCCAGCAGTCCGGTCGGCCGGATGATCTGCTCCGTCCGCAGCAGTTCGTGTTCCGCCTCGTATTCCGCCGGTGTCGCCGATACAAACAGCATCTGGTCGATGTAGGATTCAAACTCCGTGAAATTCAACGGTCGGTTATCCAATGCCGACGGCAGACGGAATCCGTAATCCACCAGCGTCGTCTTTCTCGCACGGTCACCGTTGTACATACCGCGGATCTGCGGGATCGTCATATGCGACTCGTCGATGATGATCAGGAAATCATTTTTAAAGAAGTCCATCAGACAGTACGGATGCGCCCCTGCCGGCATACCCGTGAGATGTCTGGAATAGTTCTCGATACCGGAGCAGATACCGGTCTCCCTGAGCATCTCCACATCAAAACTGGTGCGTTCAAAAATACGCTGTGCCTCGATCAGTTTATCCTCACTCTTAAAGAAGGCCACCCGTTCCCTGGCTTCCTCTTCAATGGCTTTGCAGGCTTCTTCCATCCGTTCCTTGGACACGACATAATGGGATGCCGGATAAATGCTCACATGCTCCAGCGTACAGATGGGCCGGTGCGTCACATTGTCCAGCTGTGTGATGCGGTCGATCTCATCTCCGAAAAATTCCACGCGGATAATGGTATCGCCCTGCTCCGCCGGATTGATCTCCAGCACATCCCCGCGTACACGGAAACAGCCGCGGTTCAGATCCAGATCGTTGCGGTCATACTGGATGCCGATCAGCTCCCGGATCACATCGTCCCGGTCCTTCTGCTGTCCGGGACGCAGGGATACCACCAGTCCTGAATATTCCTCCGGGCTGCCCAGACCGTAGATACAAGATACGCTGGCAATGACCACCACATCCCGCCGCTCCGTCAGCGATGCCGTTGCCGACAGCCGCAGCTTATCGATCTCGTCATTGACATCCGAGTCTTTTTCGATATAGGTATCCGTGGAAGGCACATACGCCTCCGGCTGGTAATAATCGTAATAGGATACAAAATATTCGACTGCGTTCTCCGGAAAGAATTCTTTAAACTCACCGTAGAGCTGGGCCGCCAGTGTTTTGTTATGCGCGATGATGAGCGTCGGCTTGTTCAGTGCCGCGATCACGTTCGCCATAGTAAAAGTCTTACCGGAACCCGTAACCCCCAGTAAAGTCTGGAATTGATTGCCTTTTTTAAATCCATCCACCAGTTCTTTAATTGCATGCGGCTGGTCACCGGTGGGCTGATATTCGGAATGTAATTTAAAATTCATAGCTTATAAATCCTCAAAAAAAGCATAATTTGATAGAAAAAAAGTTCGTCTATTGGCCAATTTTTCAGCTGCAAAATATTCGGCATTTTGCACAAAACGGCCTCACGGACAATTTAGGTCGTTCATAACCATTTCACCAACACCATAATACTACATATAACAACCCAACACCAAAGATAACGCTTTGCATTTTCCGTATGCGCCTCGTTCCATTCTACTCTCCTGCAGAAATGCGTGTCAAGTCACTTGCTCCACACCCACGGAACTGATTTTTCATGCTCATTATATTGCCATATATGTGAAAATATGCTATTATTTAGCTAGGTTAGTTAAGATTAGAAATGATACTGTAAAGGAGGAAAATATATGACTCAAGTAAATATGTTTCAGGCTAAAACCGATCTTTCAAAACTGATAGCATCCCTGGAAAAAAATGAAGAAGACCAGGTAGTAATTGCCAGGGACGGTACCCCAGTGGCAGTTTTAACCTTATATATCCCCCAGCCGCAAACGCGTAAACTAGGCATAAGAAAAGGAAAATATGTTATTCCGGATGATATTGATGAGTGCAATGATGAAGTATTATCTCTTATGGAGGGCGTATGAACATATTAGCGGACACACATATTCTTCTATGGAGTATTTATGACGACGATAAACTCTCCGATAAGGCAAAAAGCTATCTGATAGACGGAAGAAACCGATTCTATTATAGTCTGATATCTATCTGGGAAGTAGCAATAAAAAACAATATCGAAAAAATGCCCATTCCTGCCGAAGATTTACTGGAAGGGTGTGATGAAATGGGTTTCGTTCCATTGCCTCTAAAAAAAGAACATATACTGCGATTACGAAGCCTGTCGGAATGGGAACACAGAGATCCTTTTGACCGAATGCTTGTAGCACAGGCCGAAGCAGAAAAACTGCAATTCCTTACGGAAGATAGAAAGATTCTAGATCACAAATCGCCTTGCATTCTCTGATAAATTTACAATGGTATCCATTACCATTACTGAAGGGTAAGTCCCAGTTTTTTTAAGGTTCTGAGATTCATGTCTTTCGTTTCATTTGCATTATGCATGTATTCATGATATGCTTTTCCATCCGGTTTCCGATCGGAAAACCACTGTTTTTCATTCTGAAAGGAGTCAAGCGCTTCTTTCTTTTTCCGTTCAAAAAGCGGCTTCATCATCGGATTTCCACTCATAACAGAAACCAGTTCCTCAAATTGCTTCGGAAACTCTGCTTCTCTTTTGGAAAGGAAGGCATCCACATTATCGGTCAGGATCACAACATCTCTGTAATACGGTACCAGAGACCGGTGCAGTGTTATCAATGATTCCGGCGTTCTGTATTGATCAAGAAATCCCAAAACAAACGGCATCAGCTTCGTTTGCGATTCCAGAAGCGCATCATTTAATGCAGTACCGTCCCCTTTCGGATAAAAATAGGATGCTTTTGCCGGGATATCCGCATATCCGCTCAGATACAATTTGCAGCTTTGGAGAAAACTGACCATCGGGATCATCGACGCCTGATTATCCAGTGTCACCGGTGTCTGGTCAAAGTCTGTCATAGGGGTACTCATCAAATTCACTCCAACACAAATGGTAAATCCCTCATACGTCGGATCCATCTCTTTCTCATTTACAAATGAAATACTTTGAATCACCCGGTTATCTATTACCCGAACAAAATACGGATGCTTGCTTTTGAGAAGCGTGAACCCGTTTTGATCCAGCAATTCACCGTATACAGATTCAAATCCTTTCTTCAATTGTAAGTTTATTTTCCTTCTGCTCATGCTTTAATCTATTGCTCTACAGCAATTACACCGTTCATTTTATATTCCTGCTGTTTCATATACCGAAATCTCCTGTTTTAACATTCGCATGATATTCAATTCATCCAGTGCATCCTGCAATGCATTATGCATCTCACAATATGCACTATTTCCGGAAAGCATCCGTGTGATGGGTTCCACACCATAGTTTCGCTTCAGCTTTCCCGTTTTACAACATTCTGCGCTAACCGGAATCGAATGATTATACTGCTTATACGCTGCGATACGCATAATATCATACCACTCATATCCGTTCCATTCCGGCAGATGCGCTTTATCGAACGAACCGTTGTATGCAAAGATCTTCTCTACTCCCGCTGCCGCCAGCCACGCATCCGTTTCTTTAAGCGCAGCCTCTCTGGTGGTTATGTGTGTCTCCGTTTTTGGCATACGGAACAACACATTGGAAAAGATCCCGCCTGCGCGATACTCCGGATCAAATACATAATATCTTCGATCCAGCGGTTTATAATCTTTTGCATCTGCGATCACAATTCCGAGCGACATCACTTCATCTCCCCATGTCGTTTCGGTATCTACAACTGCTATCTTTGTCATTTCCGTATCTCCAAAATATAGAATTCAGATTTATTTGTTGATTATCTGCCGTATACGATTCGGTATGTTTCAGCTTCAAATACCTTACTTCCATCCGCCTTGACATATTGACTGTCTTTATAGTAGCCCATGCCGAGTTTTTCCATAACACGCCTGCTTTGACGGTTATCCTTGCAAAACTGCCCCTCAATAATATTTACCTGGCGGATCGTTCTGACATACGATATAATAGCCTGCATTGCTTCGGCAACGATGCCTTTTCCCCACATATCCTTCCTGAGATTGTATCCCAGCGTCCAGACATCCGCAGCCGGATTGTAAATGATCCCACCCATACCGATCAGTTCACCTGTCTCCTTTATGACTATGCCAAGATCAAAGTTATCCGGATCATCCTCATTTCTGGACGTAAGCCATTTTTTCACATCTTCTGCATTACCATACAGCGTGTATATCAGAAATCTGTTTACATCAGGATCACTGCACCACTTATAACAGGCCAGGTAGTCATCCGGTGATACATTCCTTAATATAAGCCTTTCCGTTTCCAATGCTACTCTCATATATCCTTTTCTCCTGCACATTTAGATTTGTGCTTGTTACATAAGCGCCTTTATTCAATCTCGCAGGCAGCACAACGGAACAACATATACACCATTCTCCATCCGATATGCCACCTTATTCTTTGTTACAACCATCAGGAATGCCGGTTTGCCTGTCCTGTCACGATCGATATCATCTGCAATCCTGATCAGGTTATCCGCTGCCCTTTTGATGTCTTCTTCCCCACCGAGTTTAACCTCGATCAGTGCCCAGGAGCCATCAGCAAATTGAAGCACGGCATCTGCCTCCCGTCTTTTCGAGTCACGGTACTTGTATACACGTGCTCCGATTGCATCCGCATATACCCTGAGATCGTGTACTACCAGTGATTCAAATAAAAATCCGAAGGTTGTTATATCCTTAAAAATCCCTTCCGGAGTAATACCCAGTGCCGCTGCACCGATTGACGGATCTGTAAAATGTCTCGTCTCTTTTGTTCGGATCGCTGTCTGACTTCTAAGGTTCGGATTCCATGCCGGTAATTCCTCGATCACATACAGATTCCGAAGGGCATTCAGATATTTTGCAAACACATCCTTATCAAAGGTCTCATCATTTCCGGTACAATCTTCCAAAAGTGTCGTATCTGTTGCCGCTATGGATACGTTCCTTGCATAGGAGCGCATAAGCTTCCGGGCCTTCTGTTCATCCTTCCTAAGCGGGATATCTTTCAGCGAAAAAATATCATCCGTCACAACCACTTCGTAATAGTCCCTGGCCTGCGCCAGAGAAACGTCACGATTCTTTCCGATCGCGACCGGCCATCCGCCTCTGCAAATATAATATGCGTAATCATTGATGTCTTTTTTTGACATCGCCTGTGTAAAATTGCCATTCTTGAGATCCTTTAGCGATACCGTACCGTTGCTGTCTCCGGTTTCGAAAAGAGACATGGTCCGCATCATCTTTCGGATGATCCTTCCATTCCCCGTATGTCTGCTGCTTTCATCATCCAATTCGGTTTTGCTCTTGTCCGTTACACTTCCCGTAAGGATATATTGCCCGAACTCCCCGGTCTTATCTACCTCATATTTTACCTGATCCCAGATGAACGATACATGTTGCCACTCATCAACCAGGATCGGCTTGGGTCCGTAGTTCAGAAAATTGCTCGGAGATATCTTCGCCAACTCTATAAATTCGTTTCTGGATTCCAAAGGCATCAGATCGATGATCGTCTTGGCATATCTTTTTGCCGTAGTCGATTTGCCGCACCACTTAGGGCCAACGATCACCAAAGCTCCCTTGCTCTTTAGGGTAAACTCCACGATGCCGTCAAAGATCCTACTGATATACCCTTTTTCATTCATTTCTGTACCAATTCCTCCATTCTTCCGGATTCGGCTCCTCATATTGTGAAATAAGCTTCTTTTCGATCATTTTATGTTAAATCGGAAGAAAAATCAACTTTAAATCGGAAGAATGTGAGGTTTGAAATCGGAAAAATGTGAGGTTTTCGATCGGAAGAGTGTGAGTTCTGCGACCGAAACAACATTTTCAGAGCCATTTTTAATCAGGTTTCACTATTTTTAGAGCCATTCGCTTTATGTTATATATTTTTTATCTCCGTCTCAAAAATCCACTGCCCCCTGATTTTACGGCAAACAGAAGATTATGAGACTATAAATCGGAAGAATATCAGATTTTAAATCGGAAGATTGTGAGTTTTTTAATCGGAAGAATATTATTAATATTTCGGATCCGAAGTACTTGACAATATTTTGGTTCCGAAGTATACTGCAGTTGATTCGGAACCGAATTAAATATTTGAAGGGAGGAATCAATCATGGTAAGAAACAGCGAGTTATTCAAAAAGGTAATGATGTTCTCAAGAGAGTTGAAAATGGCCGCTATGATCAACAGCGGTCCGTCCAAAGGGGATCTTCCTCCCCACGGCCCCAGCGATTTCAAGAAACCGCCATTCCCACCGCATTTTGGCAGTGATGACAAACCGCCATTCCCGCCGCATTTTGGCAGCGATGATAAGCCGCCATTTCCTCATCCATTCCATGGTGAAGGCCGGCCGCCCTTCCCGCCTTCGGGATGCGATCGCAAACCCGGCGGGCCTATGGGACACGGCATGAACCGCGAACGCCTGCTGGTGATCATCAGCGAACATCCGGAAGGAATCCGGCAGAAAGCGCTGGCAGAAGCTGCCGGTATCAATGCTTCCTCCACTTCGGAAGTGGTGAGCCGCCTCGAAGATGACGGATACCTGATCCGTACCATCGACGAAAACGACAAGAGAGCAACCGTTCTGAAACTTACGGAGATGGGGGCCGTACGCGCAGAAGAAATACGCACTGAGCGCGAAGCATTTCTGGATGACTTTTTCAGCAAGCTGACCGAAGAAGAAAAGCAGACATTATCAGACCTGTTAGACAAACTTATGGATTAAAAGCGGAGCCTGCCACCGTCGGTGACAGGCTCCGCTTTCATCATACATAGTTCAAACATATCACTCCTACCCCTATGATCACCTGCCTAAGACATATTCTTTCTATTCTTTTCATAAATAATGCTCCAATCTGATCGCTCTATTTCATTTCTACCAACACGGCTTCCGAAGGATCAAAATAGTCTTCGCTATTACTGCTCAATCCGGCAGCTTTCCATGCCTGCTCAAATGTAATCTCCTCAATATTGCTCAGATACACATAGGTGCTGTCCTTTACTGCTCCGTTCAGTCTTCCTGTAATCTCAAGCCTGTATTTATATGTATTCGTATCTGTCTTCCAGGTTCCGTCACTCATTTCATAATAACGCGCCATCGTTACCGACTTATCGTTTGCAAAGTACTCCTCCGAAAGCTCAGAGTTCGTCACTTTATAGGTATTGATAACAGATACTGTCTCCGGTACCGAAGAATCCTCACTGACTGTTTCACTATAATGATCATCCGGATAATGCGGTTCCGGCGGTGCATATACACAACCTGTAAAGCCCGGAACGATCAACAGGGTAGTCGCCGCAACTCCTATCAAAGAAGCTTTTCTTTTTGTGATCTTCATATCATTATCTCCCTTGTGTAAACATCAAAACTCTTTTCTTCTTCAAATCTTCTTAATATCAATTACCGACTGTAATCTCTCCCTCATCCGTTTGAGTTCCTTCGAGCACAACACGAACACTATGCGGTGCCGTTACCGTTACCAGGACACGCCCTGTTGCTCCCGAAGATTTGAACTATCCTCGTAATTGATAAAGGTTATCCATCCCAAGTATCTTAGTCGTTTCTACCAGGATGCAGTTTCCGTCTCCCCAATACTGCGTGATATCTGTCTCCGTTGTCAATGCTTCAAAATCTTCCGCATATATATGATTATTCATAATCTCCGGATCCATAAGCGAAGTCAAAACCGCTGTATGTATGGAATCGGCCAATTTCCTATCATCTATGACCTTAAATAGTTCCTCACGACGCTTCAGATTATGCCAGACATCATATATAGCAAAGAGCACCAAGCCGATGAGCAGAACTCCTGCCAGTATCCGCAACGGAACATACCACTTTTTCACCACGTTCTTTAATTGCATCTCTATATTTCCTCCTGCAAGGTTTTTCGATAGTTCTAAAATACCTCATATTCGGAAATGACATTTATTCTTCGTGTGAATGGTATTCTGTATCGTGTGATTTCCCTCACATAAGGATATCTGTCAACTGCATCCCGATCATTTATCTGTGAACAATTCCAGTTTCGCGATCAGATCCTCCAGAATATATCTGGAATCCGCATCTTTATAGATTCGGATCAAGCGATTCTTCGGGCATTCCCGGGAAGTTGTATCTTCCTCAACAAATGGTGCAGGTACCGTCTCATATCTGCCGCATCCCGGATTTAGCGCCAGAGCGATGGCCGGTGAATCCCCAAGCGACCAGCTTTCTCCCTGCGTCCAGCCGGCTCCCTCCGAATGATTGTATTCCATCAGATTCGTATACAAATGCTCTCCGATCTTTCCGCAAGGGGCAATACGTCGTTTGATCTCGGCAATACCGATCGTAATCGTACTATATACATACGAAGGTACCAGCCAAAGTTGTGTCGGCTGCCGCAACACCAGATTGGCTGCTGCAATATCGTTTCCGGCGTTAAATTCCCGAAATGGTGCAGGTTCGTAATTGCTTCCATGCGTTCCGATCCAGATGATCGTCATCCGCTTCATGATCTCCGGCTCTGTTTGGATCGCCTTCGCCACATTCGTAATGGCTCCCTGGCACAGAAGAAACAGCGGTTTGTCATCATCGCGCATCGCCTCCCGGATGATTTCTTCTACTGCCTCCGAAATCTCATCATCCTCACTTAACGGTCCTTTCTGCCCTTTCCATACCGGCACATCCAGTTCCATTGCCTTCAGGATCGTGCATACTTCCTCATAGCTGTGCTCCATCGAATGATCCTGTGCAAAATGTTCCGCCGCGATCCCCTTAACGATCGCTTTCGGACTGAGCAGCGCCTGCACAATGGCAAACGGGTCATCCGCCTCGCAAGCTGCATCCGTATCGATGATCACCCGAATCTTCTTATACTCCGGTATAGCAAACAGTTCTTTCATTCCCTATCCTCCCGCACTATCTTGTGTAAGTTATCTACATTGAAAACATTATAAAACCGTCCGGATGAATATCCAGCATCTGTAACCTCCTCTTCCCCAACACCTTGCAAAACGAGACAGCTAACAGACCGACTCTGTTAGCTGCCTCATATAAAATCCTCAATAGCTTGATTCATTGCGGTACCAGGATCCCTCCGAAGTATTCCGGCTTATCGTTCTCATCGTTTAAGATGAAGTAGCGGGGCTGCAGCACCACATAGGTACCGTCCTTCTTGCGCACGCGGTGGCTATAGGAGCCCACCTCCCCTTTGCCGAAGATAACGGAGTGCACACTTCTGCTATATTCCACCAGATCATCCGGATGGATATAGTCCAGCCAGATCTTACCGGCATGATAGCAGTACTCGGACTGGAATCCGAAATCATCCACCAGCTCGATCGCCCATCTGGAATAGTCGTATTTCAGATCATTCAGATAAACATAGCCTTCCCCTGCCGTAGTAATGAGTGCTTCGAACAATGCGTCCAGCTTTCTCTTGCGGTCTGCAGGAACAGGGATCTCGATCTGCTTGGCCATATCCGGTGTCATCTCTTTTTTCTCCGGCTTCAGCCATTTTTTATTCTCATACATGGACTCATCTGCACGCTTAAATACACTGGAGAATTTGGCATCCGTAGCCGGATTATAAACCGACATACCACAGGCGATCACGGGGCCGGATCTGGAGCGGCTGTTCGCGATGCATTCGCGCCGCAGGTTCTCCAGCAGCTCCTCACGGATGATGTACTCTTCCCCGGTCAGGATCACGACAAATTCGTCTCCGCCGATACGGAATACCTGGCTCTTCTGAAATACCTCGCAGATCATACGGCATGCTCTGCGTACGATCTCATCACCGAAATTATGCCCTCTGGTATCGTTTAAGTATTTCAGATCATTGATATCACACATGACCACACCGAAGCTCAATTCGGTGTCTGCGGCCTGAATGCGCCGGTCAATGGACTGCACATATTCTACAAAGGCATGCTTATTCTTGCATCCGGTCAACTCATCCAGACGTACCATACGCTCCACGGACTGCAGCGTCTTTCTCTGCTCTTCCTTTTCGCGCACTTCATCATCAATATTTTCCATGCAGAAGATCATGTGCTTTTTGTCTTCACACATCATCACCATATGGCGAATGTGCACGGTCTTTCCGTTGATCACCAGACGGCAGCCCACCGAATAGGAACCGGTCTCACTCAGTTTTTCCAGGATCTTTTCCTTGTCATGGATGCGCATGACCAGTTCCAGATCCTTCGGATGCACATATTTATTGGCATTTTTCGATGCCAACGCGAAGAAATCATCCCCTTTGTCAGGGATCTTCAGCTCGGACAGCATCTGCATCGGGACAAATTCAATATAATGTCCGGTCTCAATCTCTATATAAAACAGGCTGTCATAATGCGCAGCCAATGTAGTGGCAATCTGGTTAAATGCCATCTGATCGATCTTCATTCAAAAAACCTCCTGATCATCCTATACATGCTCTATGATAACATTATATCATATATTTTCAAATCTACCCCACAGGTTTCGGTTCTGCACCGATGACTTTTTGAATCTCGGCCACCATGATCCTGCTGTGTTCCACGGATAACCTTCCGCGCAGCAGCGGGATCAGATGCATCAGCACATTCCAGATGCGGTCCGAGAGAGAAGTCAGATTGGCTTCCGCCAGTTTGATCTGCTCCGAAAACGACATGCCCACGCTTCTGGTCATCACCAGCTCCTGCACGCGCTTTTTCATGGTCTCCTGCATGGTGATCACATCCGTCATCCCCGGCGCTGCCACCCCTGCCACAAACGCATTTCCCGCATCGATCTCGCCCTGCAGCACCTCCGTATAATGGTCGTTGGTATCCCGCAGCGCCCGCAGCAGTTCCTGTTCCTTCAGCAATTCCATACGCAGAACGGAGAGATCACTGCTCATCCCGTCCAGACGTTCCTCTTTTTGCGCCAGTTTCTTCATATCCGTTTCTTCAGCGATCGCCAGCAGTTCGTCAAACAAGGCATATACCCTGCTGTAATCTGCCTCCTTGAGCCGCTCCGTCACCACCTGGTTCAGAGCCGCCAGGTTATTCTGGCTCTGCCTTCCCAGATGCAATATATCCGCCATATCCGTTATTCGGTTTTCGTTCATACTCTTCTGCTCCCCTTACGCCCTATTTCCTGGAACCGGCCTTCCCGCTTTGGTATCTTCCGTTCTCATCCCGGGCTACCGGCGTCCGATCCATATATTCCCTGTATTTCGGCACCTGAATCTCCTTGGACAAATGCAGCTGGTCAAAAAAGATATCTGCATCTTCATAAATATTCTTCCCCTTGATGCCCATCTCGATCGGTGAGCGGATCAGGATCGTATTTTCCCCGATGTTCATACACTGCTTGAGCAGCGACTCCGGAAGCACGCTGCCGTAGCCGCGCCCCCAGTTCTGCTGAAAGGGCATGGATTCCTTCACGCGCACCAGTAGTCTGCGGACAAATTCCCGTCCGCACAGGGGATAATAACATTTTCCGACATTTAAGGACTGTCCCGGCTTCTTCAGCTTGATGTCCGCAATGAAGATCTCATTTGCCAGATAGCTCGCCTCAAACGCATACAGATTCACAGCGATACTGTGCTGTTCAAACAAACTGATCAGGTTGAGCGTCAGGATCCCACGGTTGATGATCTGCTCCTGCGTGGTCACACCGCTGTAGACCAGGTTGATGTAGATATCCACAAACTTCTTTTCCTTCACCCGGTCCAGACGGTACATGGTTTTGGGCGTGCCTGCCACAAAGTTGGGTACATGGGGACGCGATCCGACCACCGCCGGCACACTCCGCCGGAAGTACTCATATTTGACATTGGCGCTTTCCAGTTCCTTCTTCATCTGCAGGAACAATTCGAAGCCGTTCTGGTAGCCGCCGTGGCAATACCCGATGGAACGGATCAGGGATTCTCCCGCAAAACTCTCCGGCATTTCCACACTCTTCTGCACCGGAAAGATCTCGTGGTTGACCTTCGGTCCCCCCTCAAGAAACATCTCCAGTTCGGTCAGGGAATGAAAATCCATTCGGTAGATGCTATAGTTTTTTCCTTCCAGTAATTGTTTTACCGGCACTATTTTCATACGCCTTTTCTACTCTTCCTTGCTCTGTCTGCCACTGTCACAAACAACTGATAGATCCCGTAAGCTCCGGAATTCTTCTTCAGACGCTTGCCGATATCTTCTTTCAAAAAGCCCAGATACTCCGGCTCTTTTGTCTGTACAAACTCATAGCTCATGATCTTTTCCGGCGTAAAGCTGCCGTTATCCAGATACATCTTCACACGATATGCGTCACGGGTGGTAAAGATACCCTGTGCCGGAATGCCGCAGGCGATCTCCCACTGATCCGTAGCCCCGCGGAATGCGCAGGCAAAATCGAACCAGTCCGGATAATCCTTCAGGATCTCTTTCTCCACACGGTTGTCATAGTTCACATAGATCGGGATCATACGCTGCTGTACGGATTCCTCGATCTTTTCTCTGGTGCTGTAATTCATATCCGCACCGCTGCCGTCCGTATTCCCGGCTGCGATCACGCGGAAATTGGGATGCTTCTCCACATACTCGCCCCCCGGGAAGCAATAGCCCGCTTTCTGCCGGTTGGACAGGAAGGAATTGAGCTTGACCGTCGCCTTGCTGTTACCGTTATCCAGCTCGTCGCAGAAGGCGATGCCGCCGTATTTATACAGACGGTAGAAATTCGATTCGCTGTATTCTCCCATAGCCGTTACATAGCCCAGGATATCATATTCCTCGTTGATATAGCCGATATCAAATAGTTCCACGCCCAGGATATCGCCGATCTGCTTGATCATATAGGTCTTGCCGCAGCCGGAAGGTCCGATCAGATACGGATTGACTTCTTCCATCACAGCCGTGAGCACATCATCAAACATTTCATGGAACTGTTCGCCCTGCTGCATCCGGCGCTGTTTCTCTTTCATAGCGATGGAAAAGCGTTTCTGGAACGGTACATTCCGGTCCAGCAGCGGATTGACCGTCGGGATCTGTCTTTCTTCTTTCTTCGGCCGCCCCTGATAGAAGGGCACACCCTGCTGTACTTCCGGCATCGGCT
>JAFXQR010000035.1 GCA_017526985.1 Lachnospiraceae bacterium | reverse complement strand
GATGCTGCCGCTCACCACCACGCCCATGCCTTCCTGCATTCGGAAGGTCAAGGACGCCGCGGATGAACGAAACATCACACAGGCAATGACTGCCTTTTCATCTTTCAGTGAAAAATAAATATGACCGGAACTATGATATTTCAGATTACTGATCTCGCCCCGGATCTGTATGCTGCCCAGCATATAGTCCTGGTCGAACATGTTTTTAATATAAGAATTTATCTGTGATACGGAATAAACGTTCTTCGCCATAGCACTGTCTCGTTTCAGGCTGTGAACTTTGCCAAAACGCCGTTAATAAACTCCGACGACTTATCCTGTCCGTATTTCTTTGCGATCTCTACGGCTTCGTTGATCGCTACCGCCTCTGAAATCTCATCATCATAGAGCATTTCATAAAGAGCCAGACGCAATACCGTCAGTTCCACTCTGCCGATACGTGCCGTATTCCAGCCGTCGATCTTCTCATTCAGTTTTTGGTCCAGTTCCGGAAGTACCGGCAGAATACTCTCTACCCGCTTGGTCACTTCCTCACGGCTCTGGGTAAAAGAAGCCGGCAGGATCAGTTCCTCCGGAGCTCCCTTCACGCCTTTTTCCTCGGCTTCTTCCAGTTTCTTCTCGATATAACGGTCTTTTTCATCCTCAAAAAAGAGACGGATCTGTTCCTCCATCTCTTCGGGAGCGTAATAATCCGCGCTGAATAACAGCTGAAAGACCTTTTCTCTGTTTGCTCTTCTGCTCATGGATCACTTTACCTTGTCCATATTGACTGCTGCAACACGGATATTCACATCTTCCACGGTAAGACCGGTCATGGTCTCCACGGAATTCTTCACCTTTTCCTGCACCTGACGGCTGGTTTCCGGGATCGGATATCCATAGCCCAGCATGATCGACAGATCGATCGTTACCACATTATCCAACAGATCCACACGCACGCCCTTGGTCAGTTTCTTTACCGCCACCTTGCTCATCACTTCGTTGGTGATATCGCCCACAACCGAGCTGACACCTTCCACCTCTGCTGCTGCAAGAGCTGCGATCATCGCCACCACATCATCCGCGATCTGCACCGATCCTACATTGTTATCATCGGCGCGCAGTGTTATATTGTTCGTTTCCATTAGCGGAACTCTCCTTTCGCCCCTCCGTCAAAAATTCAGACACCGCCTAGTATATCACATTCCGTTTTTGATTTCAAATCAAATTCAAACCGGATCCGGCGCTTGTCAAAAACCGTTATTCCATAATCGGTTTAATACCAGAACGAAATGATCCGCAGATCTTCGTCCGTAAAGTAATCCACCGATTTGGAGCCTGCCGGCAGATAAGAGAAGATGTCCTGTTTGTCCAGCAGTTTCAATACACACATATTGTATACAGATTCGGAGGAACACTTAAAGGTCACAAAACGCTCACCTTCCTGTGTTGCCTCATCAAACATATTATGCAGCTTCTGGGACTGATACCCGGTCAGGTACTCCCCTTCTCTCACATAATAATTGGCATCTGTAGCGATACAGTACGGCATCGGCATCACATTGTCCAGTGTATGAGTACGGTTCATCTCTTCCGTAGTCACATTCAGGAAATGATAACTGATCCCGCCCGGCAGCACATCGCTTTCATTCGGATCGCTGATATAGCCGGCATCGCCCCAGGTCGCATCCAGATAATAATAGGAACCGTCGATATTCACCATATTCCACGCATGCCCCTCGCCGTTGTTTACCTTACCAACCACCATGGTGCAGGGCACATTCATATTTTTCAGCAGATACTGCACTGCCTTGGCATAGCCCTGGCAGACCGATTCGCCATACAGAAATACCGAAAGAATATTCTGATTGTCCCGTGCCGTCAGATCATAATCCGTCCTCTGGATCACATATTCATAGACATATTTCACCTTGTCGTAGTCCAGCGCTCCCTGAGGCACACCACTCAGACAGCGATTGACATAGGCATCGATCATGGGCTGATACGCATCGCAATCCGCCTTGCTGTAGGTATACTTTCCGCTGAAGGTGTAATAGCAGTTGTCCCCGCTGCCATAACGGCTATAGGCATATCCGTCGATCCAGTAGATCTCAGGATGATCCTGGAAAACGCACAAGAATACATTTTTCAATGTGTCTGCATCCTTTGTGGAGATCAGGATGTTCTCACCGTGTGCCTGCATGACCATCAACAGTTCCGTATAGAGCAGCTGCTGGTCTTTGTCCATCAGATCAAAGAAATAATTGCCCACCTGCTGCCGCATGGTGTTCTTGATCGATGTCTCCGTAATACCGATCGCGATGCGTGCTTTCTCCAGATCCACACGGCTGCTGCGAGTGATGGTCCGGTTTTCCACCGACACCGGCGCTTCATAGCCGGTCTTCCGGGGGATCGTATAGTTTCCGGTTGCCGGCACATTTTCCGACTCCTGAGCATTCTCGCCTTCCAGCCCGATCTCCGAAGCATCTATGGTTCCCACATTAAACTTCGGTGTCTGCGGCTCTGACGGCATCTGACTCTTCCTGCCGCAGGAAGACAACAGTATTACTACCAGCAAAGATGAAATCAACAGTTTTGTGCATTTCACATTCTTTTTCATGCGTCACCTCCGGGGGTCCTTCCCCTTCCGATAAACAACCAGCTGCAACATTCCCTCAAAATGCGTTACTGTTTCTTTTTTGATTACCAGTCTTTTTGATTTCCAGTCTTTTTGATTACCAGTCTTTTCCGAACTCGCTGAGCTGCAGGCCCGGATTGCGTTCCTCCGTCATCCCCACACTCCAGGCATTGACAAAGAGCAACAGCGGATTGCCCTTCAGATCCTGTACCTTCTTCATATCCGAAGTACCGGTCAGCTTCTTGACATCCACTTCATTCTTGTTCACGATCCAGCGGATGTGCTCATACGGCAGCGGTTCCAGCCGGATCTCTACATTGTATTCATTTTCCAGTCGATACTTCAGCACATCAAACTGCAGCACGCCTACCACACCGACGATGATCTCTTCCATACCGGAAGCGATCTCCTGGAAGATCTGGATCGCGCCCTCCTGTGCGATCTGCTCCACACCTTTTACAAACTGCTTACGCTTCATGGTATCCACCTGACGCACTCTCGCAAAATGCTCCGGTGCAAATGTCGGGATGCCCTCGTAGCGTACATTATCCTTCGGCTCACACACCGTATCTCCGATGGAAAAGTTGCCCGGATCAAATACCCCGATGATGTCGCCCGCATAAGCTTCGCTCAGGATCTTTCTCTCATCGGCCATGATCTGCTGCGGCTGCTGCAGACGCATCGTGCGCCCACTCTGCACATGCTTAATGTTCATCTGCGCGTCAAACTTGCCGGAGCAGATACGCATAAATGCGATACGGTCGCGGTGCGCTTTGTTCATATTCGCCTGGATCTTAAAGACAAAGGCGGAAAATCCGTTCTCTGCCGGTTCGATCACCTTACCCTCCGATACACGCCCGCTGGGTGCCATCGCCATATGCAGATAGTTCTGCAGGAAATATTCCACGCCGAAATTGGTCAATGCCGATCCGAAAAATACCGGTGTCAGCTTGCCGGCACGCACCTGCTCCAGGTCAAAATCCGCGCCTGCGCTGAGCAGTTCCAGCTCTTCATCCAATTTCTCCGATGCCTCCGCACCGATGAATTCGTGGATCTTATCAATGTCCGCGATCTCTTCCGTCGTACCTTCCTTGGTTCCCTTCTCCGTATCGGAAAAGACTACCAGTTCCTTCTTCTTGAGATCGTATACACCCTTAAAATTCTTACCGGAGCCGATGGGCCAGTTCACCGGGCAGGTATCAATGCCCAGTTCCTTCTCCACATTGTCCAGCAGATCAAAGGTGTCCAGTGCATCACGGTCCATCTTG
>JAFXQR010000034.1 GCA_017526985.1 Lachnospiraceae bacterium | reverse complement strand
GTCTTTACTGCCCGGCGACTTGGCGGAGACTATGGCAGGCCAGAGTCCACCTCATCCGGCGCTGGCGCGCCACCTTCCCCTCAAGGGGAAGGCAAGATGCCTTCCGTGAGGTGATCGACAGCCCTACAAATACGAATTTGTTAATCTTCCGCCTTGCGATACCCTGTGGTGAAGTGCTTGTCGTAGAGTTTCGAGAGGGCGTAATCATCACCCAGCACATCCCCTACGACGATAAGGGCAGTCTGGCGGATGTCGTTTTCTTCGGCCATCTGCACCAGCGATCCTACCGTTCCCCGGATCACCTTTTCCTCCGGCCAGCTGGCTTTGTAGACGATGGCACAGGGCGTTGCTTCCGTGTATGCGCCCTGCATCAGAGCTGCCTGTACTGCTTCGGACTGTCCGGCACTTAGAAAGAGTACCAGTGTTGCTCCGATGGATGCCAGCTTCGCCAACGCTTCTTTCTCCGGTACCGGAGTACGTCCGGCAGCACGGCTGATGATCACCGTCTGGGATACCTCCGGCAGTGTGTATTCCACCTTCAAAGCTGCCGCTGCCGCATACATACTACTCACCCCGGGACACACATCATAAGCGATCCCGAGACTTTTGAGGGCATCCATCTGCTCCCGGATGGCTCCGTAGATGGACGGATCCCCGGTATGCAGACGCACGGTGGTCTTCCCTTCGCTTTCGGCACGCTGCATCACCGCAAGCACTTCCTCCAGATGCATCTCCGCACTATTATGAAATTCTGTGCCTGCCGCGCAATAATGCAGCAATTCCGGATTTACCAGTGATCCGGCATAGATCACCACATCCGCTTTCTGTAACAACTGCATCCCGCGTATCGTGATCAGATCAGGCGCTCCCGAGCCTGCCCCTACAAAATGTACCATCTGTAAACATTGCCTCCGCTTCTTTCGTGCATACACACAGACCGCTTTGTTTTGAAAAGATCACGGCACCACAGCGCATCTTTCCGTAACATCTGTGTTTCAGCGTTGCTTCTACACGCTCCGTGAGAATTTTCATCGTCGCATCCAGCGCCCCTTGTTCCCGCAGATACTCCACTGCTTCTTCCGTCGTATTGCATTCCAACAGTTTTTCTGCGATCACGGCCCGCCGATCCAACCCGGTCCTGCTTAGTAAAAAACACGCTGACAAAGTTTCCATCCTGCCATCCGCATTACGGGAATGGGTATTTAATATGCCGCTGCCCAGCTTCACCAGTTTGCCGATATGGCCGATCAGTAAGAACGCTTCCATTCCGTGCGCCACTGCCAGATCCACTGCATCCCCCACAAAATTGCTGCACTTCACACAGCCGTCCAGCTCCAGCCCCATCTCTTCCCGGATAAATTCTTCTCCGTAATTTCCGGGGGTCACCATCAGGTGCTTCAATCCTTCCGCGCTGCGCATACTGATCTCGGCGGCAATGGTATCCACCAGAGCCTGCTCGCTCATAGGCTCCACGATGCCGCTGGTCCCCAGGATGGAGATGCCGCCTACGATCCCAAGCCTGGGATTAAAGGTGTTTTCTGTCGTTTCTGCTCCGCCGGGTACCGAGATGGTGACCGAAAGTCCACCATTATAGCTGTATGCTTCCGCCGCTTCGATCAGTGCTTCACGGATCATCATCCTTGGCACGCTGTTGATTGCCGCTTCCCCTACCGGCTGATCGAGGCCCGGTCTTGTCACGCGCCCCACACCTTCGCCTCCGTCGATCACGATGCCCTGCGCAGTCTTTTGCACTTCCGCGCACACCATCATCCCATTGGTCACATCCGCATCGTCACCGGCATCTTTTTTTACACCGCAGCATACGGCATCGGCATTTTGTGAGATGGTCTCCACCGGAAGTGTCAGCACCTTGCCTTTGGGGGTACGGATCACGCACTCCCGTTCCGGCGCCTCTCCACTCAAAAGACTCCTTGCTGCATTGGCCGTTGCTGCCGCCGCACAGGTTCCTGTGGTATATCCGCATCGCAATTCTTTTCCGTTTACATATACCGTATCACGCTGTGTCATCCACGCCTCCCAAGCGTTGCCGCATATTGTTCCAGTTCCGTGTGCCCTTCTTCATGAAGCCGCGACGGATTGATATCAAACAGTTTCTGCAGCAGATCATCCTTCAGTACTTCCTCCGGTTTGCCAAAGGCTTCCATCCTGCCGTCTTTGATACAAAGCAGCCGGTCCGCCGCGCGATAAGCCAGTTCCACTTCGTGTACCGACAATACTGCGGCAATCCCGCGCTCGCGGCAGAGTTTGCGCAGCAGTGCCAGAAACTCCAGCTGGTAACGGACATCCAGATACGTCGTCGGCTCATCAAGAACCAATAGCTTCGGTTCCTGACAGATAGCCCTGGCCAGCAGTACCCTCTGTCTCTGCCCATCGCTCAGCTGCATCAGGTCTTTGTCTGCAAGCGAGGACACATCCGTCAGTTCCATCGCTTCGTCCACCGCGCTTTTATCCGCTTTTCCCAACACGCCGAAATGTCCGGTATAGGGATAGCGCCCCATTTCCACCATCTCGCGGCAGCTCATATGCTCGGTCGTGATCCGTCCCGGAAAAAAGGCCCCGATGCTTTTTGCCTTTTCGTCTGCGGACATGCGCTGCAGATCCCTGCCCTGCAAAAGCATCTCTCCAGCCTGCAGTGGCAGCCTTCCCGTGATCGTTTTTAAAACCGTGCTCTTGCCGGCACCGTTCGGTCCCATCAGGATCAGCAGTTCACCGGCTTCCGCGGTAAAGGAAAACCCTTCCAGGATACGCTTGTCTTTATAACCTGCCGCTATGTTTTTTGCAGTAAAGATTATCTCTGTATTCATAGCCGCTCCTTCTGGCGCCTGAGCATCACCGCGATCACCACCGGTGCGCCGAAAACCGCCGTGACCGTACTGATCGACAGTTCGGTAGGTGCAAACACACACCTGGCGATCAGATCACATCCCAGGCAAAAGATCGCCCCGCCCAAGAAACACATAGGGATCAGGGCCAGCGGCCTGGCCGTACGCACCAACTGTTTTACCAGTTGCGGAACAGCGATTCCTACGAAAGATACCGGCCCGGCGTATGCCGTCACCACCGCTGCCAGCAGACTGGACAGCAGGATCAGGCAGACACGCAGGCCGCGTACATTGACACCGAGGCTCGATGCATATTCTTCGCCGAGCTGATATGCCGAGATCGGCTTTGCCAGAAAGAGGATCCCCAGGAAACAGAGCACCGTCAGCAGCATGATCACCATATCGTTTTCCGCATTCATTCCGGAAAAACTGCCTCTTGTCCAGTTATGCAGGTTGACGATCTGCGCATCCTCCGCAAAGGTAACTACAAAGTCTGTGATCGCCGAACAGATATATCCGATCATGATGCCGGCCACAATGAGCAGGGACATCCGCTCCACCCGCATCGATAAAAGGAGTACAAATCCCATAGAAATCATTGCACCGAGAAACGCCGCCAGGATCAAAACGGCGGAAGGAAGAACGAGCATGTAGCGTGCCATAAGGATCATGGTCAGTGCAACACACAGTTTGGCTCCGGAGGAGATCCCCAGGACAAACGGGCCCGCAATGGGATTGTGAAAAAATGTCTGCAGCAGATAGCCGGAAAGTGCCAGTGCTCCGCCCAGAAACACAGCTGCCACGGCCCGCGGAAAACGGATCTTCCAGATGACCGTGCTGACAAAATCGTTATCCCAGCCGCTGCCAAACCATGGGGTTCCGGTCAGGATGCACATCACACGCGCAAACGGGATGTCCACGCTGCCGATGCAGAGATTGGTCAGCATAAGAGCGAACAAAAAAAGAAGCAACAGCAGACACCAAAAGAACACTCTTGTTCTGCCGTCGCTCCCCTTCTCTTTTTGCAGTATACGGTTTCCCATAATTAGTATTCTACTCCAGTTTTTCCAAAAAGACCAGTTCTTCTTCCGGTGCACCCGTAAGCATTCCATGCAGATCCGCGATCACAGTTCCAAGTGACATGGTACTTTGGTAAAGGTTCCTGGATACCGCATAGACATGCCCTTCTTTTACGGCCTTAAAGTTTTCCATCAGATCACTCTTTTCCAGCAGTTCCTGCATACTGTGGATTTCTCCTGCCGTTGTTCCGTTATAGACCAGATAATCCGCATCCTTCGCACGCAGATAAAACTCTTCCATCTGCATATTGGAGGTAGAGAGATGATTTTCTCCCGTCACATCATCCAAAATGTATTTTCCTCCGGCCATCCTTATCATCGCAGGGATATAATCATCGGATCTGCGCACCACCGCCACACCGTCATTACGGATATAGAAAAAAGCCACGCTCGCCCCGGTATCTTCATAGTTTCCGGCCTGCTCCACCTGCTTTGCAAAGACTGCATCCGCCACATCCTCGCAGTCGCACAGGGCACCGTAAAAGCGGATCCACTCCATCCGTCCCAACGGATTTTCCTCATAGCTTGCATAATCCAGTATCACCGGGATCCCAAGCTCTTTGAGTTTATCTGCCACTTCCGGGGTGTGCGTGATCATAGTGTTTTCGATGGCGAGCCGGCAGCCGTTCTGCAGCAGCATCTCATAATCCGGTGCGCTGTATTTTCCGGCATATTGCAGCTTCCCCGCTTCCATCGCTGCTTTGGCTTTTGGGATATACCAGCCGTCCGCCTCCACGCCGCAATAGGCAATCCGGTCCACTGCATCCATTGCCGCAAACATATCCATCGAAGCACTGGCTAAGAGGTATAAGCGATCCACCGGCTCCTGCAGCACGATCACATCCTCATCCAGCCCCTGCGGTACCTCTTTTCCTTCCGGCACTGTAAGGATCTGCGCCCCGTCGCAGACAGATAGCAGCCGGTAACCGCCCTCGTAACGATCGATCGTAAAGCCCTGCGCATATTGATTGGCCACACGTTCCGTATGGATCAGTCCTGCGAGCTCCGCCTGCGTTTCTCCTGTCGGAGAAAGAATGCCCCCCTGCACATCTGACAGCTCTGCTTCCGATGCAGCACCTGTTTTGGCACAGGCGCTCATCAGAAACAGAACACATACCGACACACAAAGGGGTATAAATCCTTTTATTTTCTTACTGAATACTGTCTTCATCAAATACTATGGTATACTCGATCTCATGCGGTTCACTCATGGCCACGGTATCGCCGATGACCTCCAAAGGCTGTGACAGATCGGCAACCGGGATCAGAAATACGGAATTTCCTTCGGTATTTACCGGATCATATTTGACATCTTCCACCTTCATATAGTCATAGTTCGGGCTGCTCCATTCTACCTTGAGCGTCATCTCGCCGCCTTCTACCGTCAGCTCTGCCGGAGAGGTGATGGTCGCCTTTCCGCTGCCGCCTTCCAGAGACACTTCGATCTCATAGCTGCCATCGGTAAGTGCTTCTGCTCCCGCATCTTCTGCCCCCTCTTCCGTAAGCACCACCGGATCCGAAACACTCACCTTATGATCGTACCATACGCCTTTGGTCCCGATCAATGCCAGATCATATTCCGCATCCAGATACGGCACCGGGATATCAAAGGCGTTGACCTCTTCCTCCAGACCGTCGGGATAGGTAACGCTCTCGATCACCGGATCGATCAGCTCTGCGCCGTCCTTCTGCGCATCCTCTGCCAGCCCGTAAAACAAATTCACGGTATTTTTCGACGGCAGCACGATATGCATCGTCATCTCACCGTCCTTTACGGTAAGGGTTCCGCGTCCTTCACACACTTCGTTTACATGGAACATGGAACCGTCCGTATCAAATCTGGCAGAATATACGCCATCTGCCAATGCCGGCTCCGTCTTTACTTCTGCCTCTTCCTCCGTAGGCTCTGCTTCTGCCGGTGCTTCGGTCGCTTCCGCTTCTGACACAGTCGGCGCTTCCGTTGTTTCCGCCGGTGCCTGTGTCGGTACGCTCTGCTGCGGAGCAGCTGCGTTTCCGCAGCCGCTTAACAGGAACAGACCTGCCAGGATCACGGCAACTGTTTTATTTCTTGTTTTCATTCTCTTTTCCTCTTACTTGATCACATCGCCGGTGTGTGCTACATACAGCTGCTGAACTGCTTCAATGCGGCCCAGACCACTGATCTGTGTGTCTACCTTATCGAAGTTTCCGGATGCATTGAACATGGATACCCAGGAATCTTCCTCTTCGCCTGCCATATCATTGTTTGCGTGATCACCGGCAACAACCATCAGCGGACGAAGCACTACATTTTTGTAGCCAGCCGCAGCAACCGCATCGATCACGTTTTCGCAGGCGGTCTCTTCCGGCTCACCCTCTACGGTTCCGATGAATACATTCTCATAACCAAGCTCATTCATCTGCGTCTGCATCTGGGAATAGGAAACCTTTGCATTATGGGAAGTACCATGTCCCATCAGTACGATCGCCACACCATCTTCCGCTGCAGCTGTCACATCGTCATAACCGGCATCCTTTGCTGCCGCTGCAACGACTGCCTCTGCAACCGCTTTCTTGTCATCGTTGATCACGGTAGCATCGGTTCCCACTTCGCCCAGAAGCGGTTCTGCAACTTTGATCAAATCAAAAGACCCTTCATACTCTTCCAGTGCTTCCATCATCTCATCATACTCGGCACCATGCATTAAGTGGGTCGGCTGAACCACCAGTTCTTTAACACCGTTTTCTACAGCGCGGTCCAGTGCCTGCTTTACGTTATCGATGTGCTCATCATCTCTGGCCTGTACATGATTAATGATGATCTGTGCGGTAAATGCACGACGTACGGAATACTCCGGGTATGCTTCCTGCAGCGCATCCTCGATTCCCTTGATATCATTTGCACGGCTGTCATTAAAGGAAGTACCGAAGCTGACTACCAGGATCTCCTTCTCGCCGATCTCGTCAGCATTTCTCGGATCATCCTTGGAAGCATCACCGGTATCGCGTCCGAAATAATTCGGATCTGCTTCTTCGCCTTCCACCAGTTCCTTCTGCTCGTCCGTCAGATTATCCCATGCGGTCTTTGCAGCCATACATTGACGGTCTGTATAATCCGTCCATTCCTGTACATAAATTGCATCGATCAACGCTGCCACTTCGTCTGCCTTCGCCTGATCTGACATTTCTTCTACCGCCTCCGTCGGTGCCTCTGCTTCTGTCGGTTCTGCTTCCGTCGGAGCAGCTTCCTCTGTCGGCGCTGCTGCCTCGGTCGGTTCTACAGCCGGTGTCGTCGGCTGTGCCTCGGTACCGCAGCCTGCCAGAACCATACTGCCGGTAAGTGCCAATGCTGCTAACAACTTGTTTCTTGTTTTCATAATGTCCTCCTTTTGCCGGTCTCCTCCGGCATACACCAAATAAATATATCGCCAAAATCTTTTTGGTGTTTTTTTACGCAAAACACAAAAAAGACCTTTGACCTGTCTGATACACGATGATCCGAAGATACGCTTCCGAAATGAAGCAAAACGAACAAAAAGAAACAAGCATCCGATTCCGAATACTTTTTAAATTCGTACCGCCAGGATCTCGTGGCCTGAGGATACCTATCGTATCCTCCGTACCTGCAAAAGGCAGGTCTCCTGACTTACGGATCGATGCGATCAGCCGCCTTCCCGGTTTCCCAGTGACTATCTTGGCTTTCGCTCCCCGCTTACAGTGACGAGTTCGTACAGGACTTCCACCTGTTTCCCTTTTCACCGGAGCATATGCATTACATACCTCCGACACCTTTGCAGTTCCTATGTAATTATCGCGTCATACTATAGCACAAAATCTTACCCTCTGCAACCACTAGCAGGAAACCCGGGGCGTGCCCCCGGGTTTCCTGCTGTTTATCCTTTTGTTCCGAGCTTTTTCTGAAGCTCCTCAATGATCTTCTTCTGCTCCGCAATCTGCTGGTCTTTCTCCGTCAGCTGTTGCTCTTTCTTTGTTAGCTGCTGGTCTTTTTCTGTTAGCTGTTGGTCTTTCTCTGTTAATTTCCGCCCCTGCTCTTTCAGTAGGTTCTTTTGCTCCTCCAGCTGGTTCTTCTGCTCTTCCAGCATCTCCTGTATCCCTCTCTGGCGGCGCAGATAGTCTTCTCTGGCTTCACATTGCTGGCGGATACGCTCATCCTCGGTCAGCTGGTATATCGTTGTTGCAGCATCATCGATCATCCGATTTTTGGCAGCTACCATCTTGATATCCTCCCATGTTTTCGCCTTGAACAGCCTTGCCCATTTGTCTATATTATATTCCTGATCCTCCGGTGTGGCAAGGTCAATTCTTGTCAGATCCCAATAGGAACAATTCAGCAATAAAACAGCCCCGCCATTTTTCGGCAGGGCTGAAAAATCTGCAAATCATCCGAGGGCTGTCTATTGCTCCTCTTCCGTGGTAAATAGAGTTCCCAGATAGCGGAATCCGAAATACTCATCTTCTACTGTCGTAAGCAGCAGATCCAGGTTGGGATCATCACTATTTATCTCCAGTATGTAATGTTTACCCTCATACACATAGCGTAAGCGAAGTGTAATGTTTGTTTTGGCCTGCAGTGCCTCCAAAACCTTACGATGAACACTGATCCATCGTCTGGTTTCCATTTGAACTGATCCGCTTGCCGCCTCGTTTTGGATTGCCGTAACCGTCTTTGCATTATATACGCCATATCCTGAGATGTCCTGCTCACTGTCTCGTTCCACAAAGCCGCAATAACGGCATACCATGATCATCAGTCCGTCCTCTTCTTCGGTCGGATCCTTGACTATCTTCGGCACATAGGTATGCTGACCGTTCGGATGCTGTTTCCGATACTCCAGATCCCTTTTCTCTTCCTCGGTCATTTCATCATCCGATGTTTCTTCTGCTTCTTCCGTATCACTGTAAGCCAGTACAAATACAGACAAGTGATCAACTCTAACTGTTATAGATGGTCCTGCGCCCTTCCCGACCAATTCAACACCACCATCTGTAATATGGAATACATAGAATGTGCGATTTACACCGCTTTCGGCTTTCATCGAATCCGGTACTTCCACATCGAACTGCAGTTTTTTTCCGTGAAGATCTGATAAACGCGTACGATCTGCCGGGGAGGATTCCAACCACTTATACAACGATACATCCAGGAACATGCCGATGGTTGCTTCTGCATCAACAGCTGCACTTTCTACTAATTCCTTATCGCTTGCGGATACGGTATCATCTATATTCTCCACTTTCAGACTGAGATGCAGTGTATCTCCCCGCTGTTCTACCGCCTCCTTTTCTTCCTCGCTTGCAACTTCTTCATACAATTCATCAGATACGCCGTCCACACTGCATTCCGGAGCGCCATCACCGATTTCCGCATCCGCAACAACATCACCTTCCTGTACTTCTTCCGGCTCTTCCGGCGCAGTTTCCTCTTCTTTTGCGTACGAATAGATATAGGTAACATCTTCTGAAATGACCGTTTCCGTATCCGGATCGTTATCCCAGCTTCCTGCCTTGTATCCATCTGCTGCCCTGCTGCCGACTGCCGGGATCTGATCTGCACTCAGCTTTAGACCTTCCCCCTCGGCTCCCGTCAGCGTTACCGACTTATTATCTGTGGTTCCGTCATTCCAGGAACCGTTTACTACCTTGAATGTTACAACACGGCTGAATTCATCACGGATCGTTGAAGTTACACACGCCGGTTCCGTATCACTGTGATTCTCATCCCCAACCACCTTGTACCATACATAATAGGTTCCAGCGTTGGTTTTTGTGGGGATGGATGTGGTATAAGGTTGTGTTGCTTCAGTTTCAGTGCCAAGGGCGTACTGCATCTCACCGCCGGTTGCTGTTCCGGCGGTCACAAGCTCCTGTGCTGAGCCATTGTAGGTCAGCGTCTTCGCTTCCGGTGCTTTGGTTACAACGGATGCTTCCTTTGCTACGTAAGTATACGTGTAGGTGGTTGCCTCCGTAACCGCTGTGTCAGTGCTCGGTGTCACATCCCAGCTTCCTACCTTATAGGTGTCGTTCGGTTTCGTGCCGACCGCCGGAATCTGGTCTGCCTTCAGCTTCAGCGTGTCGCCCTCATAACCCGTCAGGGTCACGGTCTTATCTGTCGTGGTTTCATCGTTCCAGGAACCGTTGACCACCTTGAAGGTCACGGTCTGGCTGATGGCGTCCTTCTGCGCGTAGGTATAGGTGTAGGTGGTTGCTGCTGTGATTTCCGTCTCCGTACTCGGTGTCACATCCCAGCTTCCTGCCATATAGGTGTCGTTCGGCTTCGTGCCGACTGCCGGAATATCCGCTGCCTTCAGCTTCAGCGTGTCGCCCTCATAACCCGTCAGAGTTACCGTCTTATCTGTCGTGGTTTCATCGTTCCAGGAGCCGTTCACTACCTTGAAGGTCACAGTCTGGCTGATGCTGTCCTTCTGCGCGTAGGTATAGGTATAGGTGGTTGCTGCTGTGATTTCCGTCTCCGTACTCGGTGTCACATCCCAGCTTCCTGCCTTGTATGTGTCACTCGGCTTGCTTCCGACGGCCGGAATCTGGTCTGCGGTCAGTTTCAAGGTATCGCCATCATGTCCGGTAAGGGTCACAGTCTTGTCTGCTGTTGCAGCATC
>JAFXQR010000033.1 GCA_017526985.1 Lachnospiraceae bacterium | reverse complement strand
ATCTTCGCTGTCCAAGCAGATCCACTATAGAATATTTTCAATTTGCCGGTTTTTTAGATGCCTTAATAGATCCAAAACGTACCCAGGCAAAAGACAAAGAGCTATTTTATAAAGAGTATGGAGATGTAGAGAGATTTTTGGATTCCAAATATAGTGGTCATCCTTCACTTCCGTACCCGATCATATCTAAATAGTGGTAGCAAAAACAAAAAACACCATCCAATCGTCTGAAAGGATGGTGCTTTCACTAGGCTTAATCTGTGGAAATTACCCTTTACCGCTCCCGCTCGTCTGTTTTTTCAACTTCGGCTTCCTTCTCCGGTACATCTTTCTTCCCGAAAATGATCTCGTCTTTTCCTTTGTCAGCCCAGTATTTCACCATATTACCCTTATGCTTGTTTGCATGCGCTCTGGCTTTTGGTACATTATTCAGCTCGTACTCCAGCTGTTTTTGGCTGTCACGATACTCTCCAAGCCCATAACTCTTGGTCTTGCCCTCATTCGGACCATATCCGAAATGCACCATATTCATCTGCTTATAGGCATCCTGGTAAAACCGGCTGCTGAGTTCGATGCTTTCTTTTCCTCTTTCGGTCTCAAACTTGGTTGCGATCAGGCCAAGGCTTCGCAGATCATTTAAAACAATGGAACTGTTATGACCAAACTTTGCTGAAATCCGGTTCACAATCTCACATTGCGGGAGTTTCGAACGGGAATAGTAGTGCTTGAAGTAATTCCCGATTTCATTTCTCCGGCTCTCTACCCGCTCACGGATTTCTTTTTTGCTGTTTCTCTGCCGCAGGGTGGGCACATTCTGGTTCAGATCCTCGATGTTTTTCACCTTTTCGGTCCGGATCCAGTTCATAATGGTAATTCTGGTTACCTTAAATTCATCCGCCAGCTCCTGCTGTGTGCATTCCCCGCTCTTCCACCGGCGGTACACATCCTGTTTTGTACTTTCCGGAACTTTCTTCGACTCCCCGGCTTTTGCTTCCACCTTACTTTTGGCCCTCTGACAATATATGGCATACGCATCAAAACCTTTTCCTAAAGCGCTTTTGTTAACCCCGTTTACCGCAGCGATATCCTCGATATTGTCTCCGGCATCTTTACGTTTTTCAGCAAAAACCCTCTGGACTCCTTTGGCGAATTCGTGGTTTGGTGTTCCAATACCATTCTTCACAAATTCTTTCTCTGTCCTGGTTAGTCCAAGATCTTTGGTGATATACCCGTCTGTAAAACCGTATTTCCCCATCTGGATCCCTTTATTGATCCGATCGGACATATCCTCTGTAAAGCCCTTGATCTTTTTCGTCTTCTCACCAAAATATTCTGGCTCCGTCCACATTCCGATGGATGCGAGAGCCTCTTCGCGCCCCATACCATCCTTTTCCCGTTTCTTCGCCATATCGTATAGCGCATGTTTATGCTTATTCAAATCGTACGGCTTTTCTCCGGTAAAAGAGATGTCTTTTGTTTCCTTTTCGATCACACGCAAAGGAACCTGGAACAGTTCCGCAAAATCCAGAGCACTTACATCATATTTGGACGCAATCTTTTTCTCCAGTTTTTTTCGGTTCTCAAGAATATCCTGTGATAAACTCATAACTTTACTCCTTTTCTTGCGAGGTGTCATCTGTTAAGGCTGACTCCAGAAAGCTGACCTCCATATCTTCCGCAGCAAACTGCTGTACACCGATCATTCCACCCGCTTTTAAGTGGCGTTCCACATCGATCCCCAGCTTTGCCGCACTCTCGGTATTGTCATGGTTCAGAAGAAATACAGGATAACCTGCCTCCATATACTCGATTGCCTCCTCATAATCCACAGGAACGATCGGGTTTGTATAACCATATTCTTCCAGCTTCTGAATATCGACCTCGGAAACGAAACGGTAGTCGTATTCAGAAACCTTTAAATCCGCCTCATCAATGACAGCAGTTGCAGCATCCTTATCCAGGGTCTCTGCAATGCTCTCCTTAAGCGCATCATTCTCTTTTTTGTACTCTGCAGCAGTCACAGATGCTTTTATGTAAGCATCTACAAAATCCTGCATTTCTGCCTCTCCCTTGGCATTTTTCAAAAGCAGTTCATGTCTTTCTTTTTCAATTTCATAGGTCGAAATCACTTTTTATTCCTCCTTTAATGGAATGTGTGGATATAGCATTCTGTCATATCCATAATCTTATATGAAAATTTTACAACAAAACACCCCTCGTGGCTACCACAAGGGGATGAATTGCTATTTTTTCTCTGTTTTCTCACCACCGGATCGCTTATGTATCTCCTCTAAGTGTTTATCTACCACCTCTTTGGCCAGTTCCACATTCCCGGCCTTCTCGGCGATCAGTTTGTCATTCAGATCAAACACATTGCATTTCCGGTCAATCCGGTATCCTTTATAAGTCATAATTCCTCCTATCAAAAATGTGTTTAACTATGCTCAAAAGTGTTTATTAGGTACTTTGATTAGTCTCTTTAACAAGTGTATAATGCACACCGCATCTCTATGGTCTTTTCTTTTTCATCTACTTTTACTTCCTGCGCATTTGCGGAGACAACGAGAATCTCGTGCTTTTGCAGCCACTGTTCCAGGTCATCTTCGTTTTTGGGAAGCCTTCCGGTATCTTTAAGATATACTTTCAGGTGTTCTCCGTTAGCGTTTGTGGAGAGCTGTATACCTTCTTCGGTGATCTTCGGTAAACATACCTCGGTACGGATCGCCGAGCAGAACCCGGCAAAATCCGTGATCATCGGGATAAACAGTCCGCCGATCGCATTACAATTATCTTCCGTCGGTGTATCATCCATTGCTTTTAAACGGATCTTGTTTTCTCCAATCCCGTCACCGATAAAGATCACATCCGTTCCGAATACCGTCTGACAGTCTTCCAGACCTTCTACATCACACAATCCAACTCCTTTTACCTGCAGCCGGATCGTACCATCGTCGTATTTTAAGAAGCCTCGTGTTGCAAGCCTTTTTCCGGTAATATCCATAAAAACACCCACCTTTCCTCTCCAAGGGACGCGGCAGAGCTGCTGCCCCTTTCAAAAATATATGAAAAATAGAATTTAACCGGAAAAGAAAAAGGATGTCGCTGAAACGACATCCTCTTTGAAAGGGGAAAGCAAACTTGTTACTTAGTTGTCCAGGAACATTCCTGCGGTATCCATCTCTTCATCCTCTTCCGGAGCGGATGCGGAAAAACCGCTGCCTGCCTGAGCCTGAGTATCAGCTGCCGGTGCAGCATTCTGAACCGGAGCGTCTGCTGCGAAAGGGATCTCATCATCCTGGATCGGTGCAGCCTGTGCCGGAGCCGCCTGCTGCGGCTGTGCCTGTGCCGGTGCTTCCTGCTGCGCAGTCTGCTGCTGCGTCTTCTCTCTTGCCTGGATATAAGTCATATCCAGAGAGTTGAAGCCGATGTGGGAAACCTGTACATTGTTGTACACGGTTCCGTTGTATTCCTTCTCATAGCTCCACTCGGTACCCGGTCTGGTAGCTACGGTTACGATCGCCGGCTTTTCCTTTCTGTCGAAAGAACGGAACTGGCGCTTCAGGCCTTCGATCTGGGAATTGTCAACGCCACCGGTCTCATTGCCATCCTTGTCACGGTTCTTCTTCGGGTAAACCTTGATCACATGCAGAACACGTCTGGTTGCGTTCTCCTGGTTGGAGTTCGGATCCGGTTCTGTAGTTGCGATAGCGATGTCAAAGTGCGGCTTTTTCTCGTGAGGCTCCTCGATGCTGCCATCTGCCGCCCTGCGCTCTTTGGTCATCTTCTTGGTGCCATCTTCGTTCTTCTCTTCGTTGTATCCGGCATACATTACCTCGCCGTGGATAACGCAGAGCTTGCCTTCCTCTTCCTCGTAGTAACCGGACTTGTTGCCGATGTACATTGCCTCGTGCATCTTGCTTCTGGCATTGAAGAAGCTTACGATGGTAACATCCTGGCCAACAGAGTAGTCATCACCAAGCGGGGTATCTACGCTGACCGGCAGGATCTCTTCGTGTCTTGCGTTGTCCGCATGAACGTACTTCTCGCTCTTTACGGAAAGAGAAAGACGATCTTCTGCGATAGATTCGATCTTACCGCTGATCACGGACATCTGTGTGTTCTGGTTGTTGTAAATCTTCATAACTTTGTACCTCTCTTTTTGTTTTGTGCGCATGGATTACTCCCGCGACTTATTGATTGATATTTTTTGACACGAATATCGGCACGCCAAAATTTAGCACGCCGTTTTTTCGTTCGTCTGGTAATATATGAAAAAAAATATTTGAAAACGACTTTTCAACCGGCCGAGAGCAGATCTTCGTCAAAAATATTCCAAAAATCTGCCGACGGGATCCAGTTATTCTGCGATAAAACATCGATCGCCCGGCTGGCTTCGGACGCTCCAAGCCCACTCAGATCGTTCACCCCGGCTCTCTGCAGGAGTTTTGCCTGCTTATAGGAACACAACGACTGCATTTTTCTCTCCAAAAAAGTGTCGGAGAGATATTCCGCATAACCGATGATCCCGACTGCCGACGGATCTACTCCAAAACTTTCAAGATCATAAATCGCGCAACGAAGCCCCTTCGGCAGAGTTTCTTTCTTCTGCTCCAGCTTCACAAATACTGATTTCTCATTCGGATACTCATAATGATCCAGATTAAGCGCCCGCAATACTTTATCTTTGCTGTAGACGAAATTCCTGCCCAACGGGTTTTTGATGCAGTAGCAGTCTTCGGTAATCTTGATCGCTTCTTTTTCCAACAGAAGACGGTAGAGCGCCTTTTCCGGATTCATACGGATCTCATTTAGCCGCCAGAACTGTTTGTCCACGCCGGCATTCTTCTTCTCCAAAAGCAGCTTTTCGAAGCGCTCCTGCTCTTCTTCCCTGCGTTTTGCCCGGCGCATTGCATTTTCCCGCTCTTCTTTGACCTCTTCCTTGATCTGCAGAAGAAGCGTCGGAATATCTACCGGTTCTTCCGTCTCATATCGCCGGCATCTGCGGATCACTTCATTCAGCGTCTTTTCATCCTCAACAATCTCATTTACAAAGATATCCGCAGCACATAAAGACCTTCTTGCATCCGGATCACCAAAGGCTGATTTCTTATCCTTCCAGAAGAAGTCTAAGACCAGGCAGTTCTCCTTCCCCGGAGCTTTTCTTGTACCACGGCCGACGATCTGGGTCATCAGAGTATCCGATTTGGTCACACGAAGATTTACCAGGCAGTTTACCGACGGCTCGTTATACCCTTCGGTAAGCAGCATCGAGTTGATCAGGATCTTCAGTTCATTCCTTCTGAATTTCTCCATCACCTCTTCGGAATCGCTGCGGCTTCCGGCTACATAGTCCGCCATCACTCCCTTATCCCGGAAAACTTTGGTCAGAGCTACCGCAGTAGAGATCAACGGCACAAAAATGATCGTTTTGCGGTCTTTTGCTTTTGCCGCAACCTCATTTGCAATCGGATCCAGATACGGAAGCAGGATTTCACCGAGTTCTCCTGCAGCATAGTCTCCGGACTGGGTGCTGATCCCGGAAATATCGATATTGACCGGACAGTTCTGCAGCACCAGCGGGGACAGCCATCCGTCTTTGATCGCCTCATAGACCGTATACTCGGAAGCAACTTCATCAAAATATTCCCCGATATCGCAGTTATCCCCACGCTTTGGGGTCGCTGTTACACCAAACAGCTTTGCTCCGGAGAAATACTCGATCACACTGCGATAGGTATCAGAAACAATGTGATGCGCCTCATCCACCATGATCATCGTAAAATCATCCGGTCTGAATTCCTTAAGCCTTGCCGGACGGGACATCGTTTGTACCGAAGATACGACGATCGGGCAGGACGATCCTGCATTATCCTTTAGATTCTCCGTCTTAATCCCAGCCATCTGCTCGATCTCTTTGGCACCCTGCTCTAAAAGAGTATTTCGGTGTGCCAAAAACAACACCCGGCCGCCCTTCTTTACCTCGTCTTCAGCGACTGCCGCCATGCAGCAGGTCTTGCCAAGACCGGTGGGCAATACGATCAAAGCATTCTTCTGTCCGGAAGCAAAGGCACAGATCACTTTTCCTACTACCTTGTCCTGATACGGACGCATCGTTATGTTCATATAAACCTCTCTTTTGCTATTTTGTATGTACTATCTCCATCAGACACAATATATATGAAAAATAATATTTTACACATTAAAAAGCGTCTTAAAAACCGATTTTTTCATATATCTTCATGGGAACAGCTTATCAGAAAAAGGGGTAAAACCCCGTAAAGGGCAGCAGCTCCGCTGCGCCCCTGGAACAGGACAGCCGCACAGCGGCGCCCCGCAAGGACAGCAGCTCCGCTGCGTCCCTTGGAAAGGATAGCTGCGTAGCAGCGCCCCGAAAGGAGGCACAAAATGGTATTAAAAATTGTTTCAACGGCTGCAATTATCGGAATGTTCTTCGGATTAACAAGATGTCTTCTTGCTTTCCGAAACGACAACGCCAAACACTACGCACTTGTGCATTGGCTGTTCATTCTCTCATCTATCACGCTTGTGATCACCGGATCCGGGATTGTATTTAAACTGTTCGGGATCCCGGGAGTGATCGAAGGGATCTATACGGTGGTATCTGATGTGATCGACAGGATCAAGAAAAAGAAAGCTCGATAGAAAAAGGAGCAGCGATCTTGCTGCTCCAACTTTTTACTCTTTTTCGTTTTCCTTCGGAAGCAGGTCTTTTCCGGCTTCCTTTTCTTTCCGGCGCTCCCGGTTCAGCTCCTTGCTCAACTGCTTTCCGAGACTTACCATACTTACCTTCGGAAGGGCTCTGTCTCCGTTCTCCAGCGTATTGATGATGTTTTCGATCTGCTTTCTGCGGTCTTTGTTATCGCCGACATAGTTCACAACCCTTTGATCGTTTCCTTCCAGGCCGGCTTTTAAGATATTGATGATCTGCCCTTTTTCATATTCCAGGGCCTGCATCGTCTGCTTCGGATTTACGCAGGATACATTCGGAAACTGCTGCTGTGTCTTTCTTCCGGCATCTTTCTGAACCCCCGCCAGCATATCCTGCAGCTCCTTATCCACTTTTTTATTCTTGTTATAAACTTTCCTCTGTTCCTCATGATTTCCATCGTGCGGCGGTCTCAGCAAGGATCGTTTGTCACTCTTAACGGCCTCTTCCCCGCCAAGAGCGTCCAGCATAACTGCAAGCTCTTTCTCTCTTAACTCAAGAAACTCAGGAGTGTTCTTTTCTGTTTTCTTCAGCTCACGGCCGATCGATTCCAGACTCTTATACTGCGCCGGCTCAAAACAGGTATTATTCTCGATCTTTTCTGCATAAGCAGAGCAAAGATTGCGAACCTCTTCCATATTCTGGATCTCACCACCGGAAATCTCCTTCCAGTGCTTTTCGCCTTCCTCCATAATGTACAGCCGCTTATCTTCCGCTTTGATCTTCATGCTGTTGTCGCACCTGGTAGAATCATAGTCTGCAAAGATCACCGTCTTGCCCTCTGCTGCAGCCTTGGAAAACTTATCGATCTGCTTCATATCCCAGGCCGCCTGTTCGATACGCAGGTTAAGTCCGTTTGCTCTTACACTCTCATAAGCCATCTGCAGCTGGAAGCCATTAAAATCATTCTCTGCACCGGAATGATACATACAATTCGGATGCATGATAACATCAAAAGAACCATCCTTATTCTCCTCCACTGCGCAGGTGATACCGGAGTTGAACAGTTTCTGTACCGCCAGATTAGCCATCATCTGATCGTCATAGTGCAGCACCGGGATGTTGTCATACGCTCCCGCCAGACTCTGCGCCAGATCCAGACCATTACACTGTTTGAAATGCTCCAGGTTGGTAAACTGATACATCTCTTCCACTTCGTGCAGCGTATCCACATAGCGCTCCTGTACGAAGATCGTCGTATTCTCTCCGTTTTCCGCAGTAAAGAACGGGATATTCCGCTCTTCCAGAATCTTTGTGATCTCTCTTGCGTCTTCATTGCTTACGATCGAATAGAAAGCCGTCTCACCGCCGGCGATCGCCTGCATAGATTTCAGCATCAGCTGCTCACGATGCGTATTCTTTTTCATATTGATGATCGCCAGCAGATACTTCATTGCAGCATCCAGGACTCTGGCGGTATCAACGATCATAGCTTCTTCTTTTGCCATATCTCTTACCTCACTCCTTATTTTTTATAAAAGGGGTATCTAAAATACCCCCTTATACAGCCTGTTTGATACTATATGAAAAACATTTTCAGAACCTGGCAACCATCAATATGCGGTCGCTTCCGAATCGTCCTCAAAAGAATGACGCTTCACGGACCGCTTTACGCTCTCTGCCATCTGCTCTTCGACCTTCTCCGGGTTTTGTACGCCAAGGATCGCCATCATCGCTTCAGCAGTCAGTTTCTTGATCTCACATAATGCAGAAGCAAACTCGCCCTTGGTAACGATCGGAACTCTGGTGATGCCGGAAAGCGCCCGGCGGTCGAACTTCAGAGCATCCGTCTCCTTTAAACCGCAGTCTTCCGCATAGTCTCTGCAGAGCTTGTAGTTCTTGTGGGCCGGATAATCAAACTTATCATCCATTACCGGGTTCTCACCGTAGATGATGATGAGCTGTTTGGAATAATCCATACGGCCGATTTCTTCCGGCTTCATCAGGGCCCTCTCCTCGATATTGTAGGAATCTGAAAGTTTCTTGGAATCCACCGAGTTATTCTGGCCTTTTACCGTAGAAGAGCCCATCTTTTTGGACATATATTCGCAGGTGGAGTTCTCATCTCCGCCCAGATAGATCTTGAACGGGCAGTTCGCATCGATTACTTCGTAGTCATCCGGGTACATACCTTTTAACTGCGTGATCGACTGGCAGATAACCGTCGCCGAGATCTCGTAACCACGCATAGTAGCAAGCTTTTCCTTGAATTCCGGAATCTGGCCGATGTTCGGAAACTCGTCTAACAGGAATCTCACATGGCAGGGAATCTCCGGAATCTTCGGGGTCTTTAAGTATGCCTGTTTCAGATCCTTCAGATAAGTCTCTGCCAGCTCTTTGGTAGATCTTCTGGTAACCAGATCACCATCGGTATCAATGATCTCGTACCAGCCATTGTCGATCTTGACCTTCTTGATCTCCTTTTTGCCCTTCTTATTTTTGACTTCCAGCTTGCCTTCCAGATAGTCAGCCCCTTCCGGAAGCCCGTTCGGAGAGCGGTACTCGATCTTGGAATTTTTGATCGCCTCGAACTTCTTCTTCATCCATTCGCCGTCATCTTTTTCCACCTCATCCTTATGGAAGAATCGTACCAGCTCGCCGTTCTTTAACTTCATAAAACGGGTGCCAACGCAGCCGGCATCACCCAGAGAATACAGAATGTCAAACAGCTGGGTATACAGCAGGGATACCAGGAAGTTGTAGGTCTTGTTTGCCGGCGGGATGATAAGAAACAACGCATCTCTGGCGTGGCCAAAGGTATCCAGTTTTACCGTATCGGTACTGGTCAGGTTCTTTACCTGTTCGATATTAAAAGCATCCAGCTTTACAGCGGTAGTTGTCATAACAGTGGTTGCTGTCTTCTCCGGAGTACCCCAGAAGTTCTCCCACTCACGCAGGCAGTATGGCTTTACAATATTGGCCGGCTCACACCCCTGGATCTTTGCTTCATACGCACGCATATTCTCGAAGATCGCACCAATCTTCGAACCTTTCTGCGGAGCGTTCTTATCCGGTGTGATCACAACGCCATCCATCAGACGGATATCGCCGGCTTTCTCATCAAATTTGTTACCGGCCATACGGGTAAGCTCACAAAGATTTGCGAAGCATGCGGTATACAGGTTTCCGCCGGTAACCTCCGGGATCTGAGCGTATGGACGATCATCTCCTTCCGGCTTCTGGGTAAGGAAACCGACACAGGCTGACAAAAACATTCGGGTTGCATCATCCCAGAACGGGTCGGAAGATCCACCGCCCTTCGCAGCACCTTCCGGCTGCATATTCTTCATAAACGCCTCGATCAGTGTACGGATCGATGCTTCGTTATTGCAATACTTTAACGGATTATAGGTATCCGTCTCACCCTTTTCCATACCGGCCGGGGTGATATTAAACACGCGGACATTATACCCGTTCCTGCGCAGAGCCTCACCCATAGAGTCCAGAATTTCGCCTTTTGGGTCCGTTACGACATAGCAGGTATTCATCTGCAGGATATTGGGTTTTAAATAATAGCGGCTCTTACCGGAACCGGTAGCACCCAGGATCAGCATATTCAACGCCTTAAAATGCTTCCTGGTGTTCATTGAGATATAGACATTGTTACTGCAGATCGCATTATTATATGCCTTTCTCACTCCATCCATATTGACCATAGTTTTTAAAGTCTCCTCTCAAAGATTTTTATGCGGTTGCATTATTATCTTCTTCTGTCTCCTTATCGGATTCATCTGCTTCCACAGAGGTTTTCTCCGGCTCCGGAGCTTTCTTTTCTTTCTTCGGCTTCGGCTTACCCTTTAATGCCTCCAGAATCCTCTCAAATAAGGTTTTCTTCTTTGGCTTCGGCTCATCCTCTGCAATATCCGCATAGCGCTCTGATACTTCTTTTGCACTCTGCCATACCGTAGAACCCTTTAAAGTGTCCAAATCAGAATGGATACGGGCACGATTGACGTAGTAAGACAACAGAACAAACAGCTCTGCCATAAAGATCGCAAACAGAGATCCGCCGAGAATCGTTCCGATCGTTTCCGGTTTGTTCGCCATAACATTGAACATAAACAGCGGATATTCCTTCACCTGTTCAAATGTGGCTTTGATGTCTGCGCCATCCCCATAATAAACAGCGTAAGCGATAATTGATCCGACACCATAGAATGCACAGATCGCAATAATGACCGCTTCACCAATGACTGTTTCCCGATATTGTTTCCGGCGGTCTACGATCGAGGTATCCTGCTTAAAACCACCTTTTTTCTCTTTCTTTTTCCCCATTTTCCTTCTTCCTTTCCGGTTTTTCTACAAGTCTGACGGTACAGTCTCTATGTATATGAAAAATAAGAAAAATGGTTTTTACCCATAAGCGCTTATTCCGTCTCGGCGTAGTGCAGAACCATCTGTTTTACCTCTTTTCTTGTCAAAAATCTGGCAGATCCCTTTAGTGTCCAGATATTATTCTTCAACCCGGCTTTGCGCCTGTAATAATCCATCACAACAAACAGCTCCATAAAGAGAGCTCCGAAGATGCCGCCACCCAGAACCGACCCGAGATACTGTGGCTTACTGCGGCATACCGCCAGAAAGAAAACAGGATTTTCTTTGATCACGGCCGTAATCCCGGAAATATTTAATGAGCTTTCTCTGGGAAAGCAGATGCTGTAGGCAATGATCGTGGAGATCATATAGAATCCGAGAAGAAACACGATAATAGCTTCGCCGATCATTTCTTCCTCCAGCATTTTCTTGCGGTCTGTTAACGCAATATCCGGTTTGAACGGCGATCCCCATTTTTTCACTGGTCCAGTCCTCCTATTCTGTTTCGGCGTACCGGGACATCATCTGGCCCATCTCCCGTTTTCCCTGCAGATTTACGCCGGACTGCCGGTTCTTTCCAAGCACCATGCTGCACTCGGCATAATCCGTTTTTCCGTCATCTTCCGCATACGCCATCGTAATGTCTTCTGCGTCTTTTGGTTTCAGAGTGTTTGTAAGCTTATAGCCCATCCGGCGGAACATCTGGCCCATCTCATTCAGCTCATCCTGTAAGCATTCATACAGATCCATCTGCGCCTGCAGATCATTTTCCGCCCCATCCAGATACCTGGAGATGATCGCCTGGATCAAAAACAGGTTCATCTCCTGCTCTTTCTTTCCGTCGATCTCGGAGATCTCATCAAAAGTATCTGATAAGAACTTACAGCCGATCAGGAATTTTTCCTCCATACTGCCGTTTTCATGCATATAGTCTGCAGCATCCGGATCAGTATGGATCATATCTTCCTTCAGGATCGTCTGACAGAGCTGATTGTGGCTGAGCTCATCCAAGCCGGTCTCATCCACGATCACCTTCATTAACGGAAGAGCATAATCTCCGAGCTTCTGACAGATCTGTGTAAGCTCATCCATCGGTGGTTTGTGCCGCCCCTGCTCCCATTTGGAAACCGTCGCTTTTGACACGCAGAGGATCTCCGATAGTTTCTCCTGTGTGATCCCGGCGTTCTTCCGGGATATTTTGATCGCCTCTGCAATGGTCACTAACTCACCTCTCTTTTCACAGATCCTGCCTTTGTCTTTATTCTGTACAGAAAATTACGGGGATTCAAGCCGATACATTTTACTACTCCGGTACCAATTTCAGACCGGTAAGTGGTAATTTTGTCATCATTTTTGCCAAAAAGTAGTAATCCGGGTACCACTTTTGAATAAGTAGTACCCAAACTACCACTTTTAGAACAGTTTATGGTCCCAAATAGGAGCCGGGCTGTCTTTGGGAATGATCAGAACATTTTCATATGGCGCCATAAGAACATCTTCTTCTGCCAAAGACTGTTTTGGACAGAGGTTTGCCAGCTTATGTACGGTATAGTCTGTGATCGCACCAAGAGACAAAATGATATCCGTCTCCTCCAGCCGCTTTTGTACCCAGTTATTTCCATAAAGGTTTTTGCAGCTGTCCAGATCCTGGACTACGATCTCCATAGAATGGTTGGGTTCTCTGTAAAATGCTGTGTAATTTGGTATGATCTGCGGGATATCACCGAACGCAGTGAATTCATCCAGAATACACCGGGTGAAACGCATATTGTCGTTGTTTTCTAAAAACACATAAAAGCAGCAGAACAAAAACAGTTTTGCCAGAAAATCCAAAGAAATATCCGGCCCGTTCAGCCCGATGTAGACTGCTGTTTTTTCTTTTGCCATCCGCCGAAAATCATAATCATTTTCCGCCGTAATCGTCTTGCATAATTCGCTTATGAGCGGAGTCATCCGAATACTCAGATTCATTACGGCAGATCTGTAGGCCTGGCTGCTTTCTGCCGCACAAAGCCGCATATAGGCGGCATGGCCGGTCTGCAGAGATCCGTCTTTTTTAACGCTGTGATAAAAATTCCGCAGCTCTTCCACCTCCGACGGAGTACCGTTTTTAATGATCTCCAACAAAAGATCATAAATATCGCAAAGTTTTCCATGATTGCACAGCAGATAATACAGGATAACTTCCAGCCACTGGAGCTCGGCATGCTCAAAATACTCATCTTTCGAAGTCTGGTTACAGATCCCGAAATAGATCGCAGCAGCCAGGTTTTTAACATTATTTTCGCAAAGATTCCCGTCTTCGTCCGCATAAAAAAGCGGCAGCGGATCAAAATGAATCGTAGTCGCAGGATCCGAAGGACAAAAATACATCGTGTTATACCCAGCCTCTTTCATTTTATGGCTGGTACGGCGATAAAGATCACGACCATGGCCGGAAACAATATAGTTATCCTCTCCCGGAGTAATATTGTTTTCGACATAGCAATGCGTCTTTCCGGATCCGGTACATCCAATCACCAGAACCTTCAGATCTTCTTTTTTATGAACATCCAGCTGCACCCCCTCCCCAAGCACAAGAGATGGCTGCGCTTTTATCGCATCATTATACATCTTCCGGATTTCTTCCATCCGTCCTATATTCTTTTTGCTCTTCGCTTTGTCTCTTTTCCACATATTTTCTTCGCTCCTTCGTTCTTCGATATTCTGTAACGATCGCATTTATTGCTTCCTGTCCGAGGCTTTCAATACAGCCTTTTTCTTCCGGTAATGACCCGACGATATAACGGAGCACCCGGTCTTTCCACTCATGGATACCATTTAATCCGAAAGCTTCTTTTGCGATCTCCATATCCGCCTCATATTTAGCAACCAGACTGGCCATCTTTACCACATCCGAGCTTGGATACATCTGTAAAAGTGCCGCCTGGATCGATCCATATACCACAATATTGCAAAGCAGGGTAAACTCTTCCGGCCCCGGAAAAGACCTGCGGATCTCACCAACCTCCTCTTTGGAAAGATCTGCCGGGAATTCTCCGTAAACACGGTCTTTCCAGATGATCGGAGAACCATGCAGCAGGACCAAGAACTGCATACCATCATTCTCCCGTAAGAAATCATATAACAAATCGGCGGTCATATTCTTTGGTATTCCGGTCGATCTCTTCCACTTTTGCAGCGTGCGTTTGCTGATCCCGATCGCTTCCGCCAGTTTTTCCATCGGCAGTCCACGTCTGCGATAAAAATCACACATTTCGCAGATGATTTTATTAAAGCCTTCTTTTTGCAAAACTTACCTCCTTTCTCTGCTATTATCCTATCAGCTTAAAAGACCTGCCGTAAGTGACAAAAACAAGTTTCACGGGTGAAGCGATTATTCACCCTTTGGTACTATATGAAAAATCAGATAATCGAAAAAAAAATACTCAGGAAACAAAAAAAAACGCCCGAAAGCGTTTTTCTTTAAAAATGATGGGTGAATACTGTGGCGGTTATTGAAAGATACTCACTCATTCTCTCTCCTCCTTTTTCGACATTGCTGCCTCTACCACCACACATTGCTTTTCCAGAGACCACACCATTTTAGGCATATCCTTTAATTGTTTTTCCAGCCGTTCCCGAAATTCCTCATCCCCACGAATGTCTGCCACAGCAACCTCTGCACCCCTCTCATCCATATCCAGCAGAAAAGTAAGGAGCAGCTGCGTCTCTGTCTGGATAACATAAGACACTTGTTTAGACTGATAAAATTTTTTAAAAGGAACTTCTTCCAAGGTAGCGTCATCTTTTACAACCATAACTTCAAAAGCCATATATCTGGCAAGGTTGGTCAAAGCCTGATCTATAAAGGTGCGGGTCTGCAGCTCCAGATCCAGTCCGTTGCCGTGAAGGATCATATCAGAGATATCACCGATCATCGTAAAGATCTCTTTATGGAAATCCACGATATCCCGGAAAGTTTTAAGACCTTCTACATATTTGCAGGCATCCCCGAGTTTTGCCTCCAGAAGACTTTTATCGATCATTTTACGGTCTCCTTTTCTCTATCTTTCGCTTTTTTATCAGATCTCGCTCTATACAGCATTTCCATTATTCTTGAATTATCATCCATAATCTCCAGAAGCTGATCTGTAAATTCCTGGTCCGCCCGCAGGTCTTCCAATATTTCCTGCGTATCCATAGCTCCAGGAGCCGGAAGCGTGTGTACGAACAACTCCAGATTAGAGCGGGTCATTTCAACAAAATCCTCTTCATAGAAGTTGAAAAAATCCGTTTCTTTTTTCAAAGGTCCACAAAGCTTTTGAAAAGCAGCATAATCCAGCATCGTTTCCGCCAATCTGTTCCAGAAGGATGGGATCTTAATCTGCGCATCCAATCCTTCCCCATACAGGAGCAGATTTATGATTTCTTCGGTCAACCGGCAGATTTTAAGATGAAAATCAATGATCTCGACAAAATCCTCGGACTCCAATATCCGGATCGCTCTTGCTACCGCTTTCTTCGGCCAGTCATCCTGGATCAGTCCAATCAACAAGTCTTCCGATGCTTGTTTATCCCTTTCCTTCATCCCAGTTCTCTTTCCTCTTCTTTTTCTATGACGCCCCAGTTTTTCATCATCTGCTCCAGATCATCACGGATGGAATTGTAATCTTCTCCATGGATGTTTACCTTTTTACCGGATTTCTTCTCCAGATAATCATCAAAGATATCGATGACCTGGCCCAGGAATTCTTCTTTCAAATCTTCATCGATCATTTGTTCTCATCCTCCAATTCTTTGATCTTACGCTCATATCCTTCTGTGATCCGGCTGATCTCTTTTTCGAGGGACGCAATTTTATCGCTTTCCTCTGCTCTTGTGTTAGCGGAGAGCAGTGCTGTGAGCACCAGTCCGCAGAACAGTCCCAGACACATCCCCATAGCAAAAACGATCGGCGGTTTTGATAATACTTCGATCATACTTTATCCCCTTTCAGGTGTCGTCTTTATTGTTTTCTTCGTTTTCATCCTCGATGGACGCTGTTTCACAGCTCTCATCCACCAGATGCCATTTGGTACTCACATTGAAATTAACGGTTACCAGATCTTTTGTCTTTTCCTCCACAGTACCGGAGACCTCAATATATGCTCTGGTAATACCGGGATCATAAAACCGATCTCCAAACTGGTCGCATCCGGAAAGGAAATCCAGCAGGCGGTTATAATCAAAATCATCTCCGTCCTGGAAACGGATCACCACTTCACGATCCGTCCCTTTTTCCATCAAGACTCCTTCGTCTTTGTTGATATAGCAGCGAAAATGCTCGATCATTTTCTGGCTCCTCTCGATCCGGTTGTTTTGGTTTTCTTTACAGCAGCTGTTTTTGTATTTTTCCTGGCGGCTGTTTTTGATGTAGTCTTTTTCTTCCCGGCCGCAGTCTTTGTACCGCTCTTGGATTTTGCTGCCGGTTTCTTCGCTGCAGGCTGCTTTTTGGCCGCCGGAATGTCGTAGGTATATCCGTTCTCGATGAACTTATCCACGATCTCGTTCTTCCGGAAATATTCCGGTCTCAGCTCTTTGGTCAAAACCAGGCCTGCCGGAGAAGTAATGCGGGATAATGCCACATACAACTGTCCGGGAGCAAATACGGTCGGAGTGATCACAGCTTTCTCAAAGGTTTTGCCCTGCGATTTATGGATCGTGATCGCCTTTGCCACTTTGATCGGCATCTGTGTGATCGATCCGATCTCATTTCTGGAAAGATTTCCGCCAACGACTCTGTAGGAGTATACCTTGTACTCGTGCGGGAATACCGGGATGGTCTCACCGCTGTCCAGACGGACAGCAACGCACTTCTCATTCAGATTCTCGATCGTGCCGGTTGTGCCGTTACGGTATTTACCGGCCTTTACATCATTGATCTGGAACATCACCCGTGCGCCTTTCTTTAACAGGATGATGTCATCGCAGATCCCTGCACCGGTCCGGCCTTTCTTTACCGCCTGGTAAGCGATCATCGGACTGTTGATCCTATCCAGATAACTACGATTGATCTCATCTGCTTCTGCATTCGTCCCGCAGATCTGGATCTCATCTTCTTTGGCTGTATATCCTTCTCTGACGAACTGCTGGAAATACCCCATACAGCTAAGGTCGTTCACCTGGACCTGCCCCAGTTTTTCCGCCAGCTCTTTATCTTCCTTCTGGCGGTAGATTTCCGTAAGCTCTACAGTCTTTAATTTGAGCGCTGCCCATTCTTTGGTCGTAAAAGCATAGCCGGAGGGATCGTAGCCAAATTTCTTCAAAAACGGCAGATCTTTCTTGGTTACCACCGGGGGCAGCTGGGAGAAGTCGCCGACAAGGATCACACGGATCTTTTTCCCTTTGATCTTCTCGGCCTTCTTGAGTACCCACATTGCGAATGAGAAATTGTCATTACGCATCATCGAGATCTCATCGATCACAACAGCGTCTGCCAGTGCAAGTGTTTTGATCTTCACCGGCTGCACTTTAGAGATCGATACGCCGTAACACGGGATCGGAATTCCAAACAGACTGTGCGCAGTCTCCCCGCAGGCGTTTACCGCAGCAGCACCCGTCGGTGCGCATACCATTACCTGCTTATGTCTTTTATTCATTTCTTCCACAAAGCGGGCAATCTGATAAGTCTTCCCGGTACCGGCTTTTCCTGTGAGAAAAATGTTCCGGTCGGAATCCAACAGATAGTCCTTTGCAGTATTGTTTTCTTTTGCCAATGTATTTCCCCTCCAATCAGATTTTTCCAACTCACTAAACTTATATGAAAAATAATATTTACTTTTTCGAGCGACGCCATAAAACAATCTCCCGGCGGTTCTCTTTTTATTCCGGTGATGAGATCACTTTATGTGGACTAAAATCATCAAAATACCCGCAAACCCGCTATTTATCGGCGTTTCAGCAGTTTAAAATCGCCAAAAGTCAATAACGACGGGCATTTCAGCGTTCAAAAACCGATTTTCGTCTGACCTCACTAAAAAAAGCAATACTCTTTATCTGTTCTTATATTTGCAAATTATTTTATGTTTTATAGTGTTTTTACTCTTAAAAGTACCCCTATACCTCCCCTGTACCCTACCTTAGCCAATACCCTAACTTTCTTACACTACCCCAACTCTCTTATAGATAGTTCTTTTATTCGGATTTTTGGGGTAGTAGCACTTTTACCAATAAACACCCCTATTGTTTTGTGCAACATTACCAATATGCTATGAACTGCTATCGGATTTTTGGGGTACACATCGATGTTGCTATGTCAAATACAAAGTAAAAACGGTTCCCACCTATCGGATTTTTGGGGTATAGGGTATTGTTGTTTTGTAAAGTATGGTAAACTGCTATCGGATTTTTGGGGTATTGATAAAATGTAGTTTTGTTAAGCATAAAAATAAAGCACCCGGAAGGATGCTTTATCTTCATAGTTGATCCTGGCCGGATCAGAAACCTCTTTCCATATCCAGCGGACTGTCTTTGTCGTCCCCCAGCTCTTCTGCATCGTGCAGCATACCTTCTTCCGGGCCTTTGCCGAACAGCGGAGTTTCTTTGCCGACAGAAACCGTATTTGGGATCATACTGGAGAAGTTATACATTGCGTAATTATTGTCTGCTCTCCTGCTCAGGTACTCATACAGCTGCGGATCTCCGTCTCTGGTCTGCACGATCGGCAGGCTGACCACCTTTTCCAGATAATCATTATTCTGGTTCTTGGTGCGCATCAGGACTCCAATCTCCGGAGCAGACAATTTGCTGGTATCGATATCCTGGCCGGCGACCATATATCCGTAACCTTTCTTTCGCAACATCTCTTTTGTCGCATTCGATACGATCATCTTTTCACCTCCTTCGTAAGGATCGCCGATCATCGGCATCCTTTCATCACTTTTGTGTTGTAATTATATGATAAATAATCGCAAAAACAAGGTATAAGTATGCGGATAAATAGCGGATAATTATGTTTCAAGTTTGTCTACTATTAAGTGTTTATTACGCAAATATTTCACTCACCGTTAACCATTCTTTGGCGGTAGTCATAATTGTTACCTGTATTATGTTAATTATATCATTATTTTTTAACATATTATAGGTCACATTTTCTGTTATTTTAATGATATTTATTATCTATTTTTATCATATTTGGCTCATATTTATATCATATCCACCAGAAGAGAGCAGTATGTGCTTCGCATCTCTTCATTATGTGCTCATCATATCTATATTTGCTAAATCACCATCATATTACGGTCATTTTACATATATTATGTCATAATTATGATTATCGTTTGATTATGCGTAATAAACTCTTATAAGTAGATGATTAGTTACACTTTAACCATCTTTTAATTATAATTTAATGATTGACATAACTACATTATACTACTATACTAAAGGTCATCTTAATCATCACAACAACAGGAGAAAACTATGGCAAAGAAGATCGCTATCGCAAACACAAAAGGTGGTATTGGCAAGACCTCGACCGCAATTGCACTTACCGACGGTCTTAGGCAGAAGAAAAAGAAAACACTGCTCATCGATGCCGATCCCAACTCTACATCCTCCACACAGGTCTATCGTGCAGTAACCGATAATGTGGCAACGCTCACCGATGTCCTTTATGATGGTCTGCCGGCACAGGATGCGATCCAGCATCTGGAATACGGAGATATCATCCCGGTCGATCCGGAGCTGACTCTGGCCGACACCAAGATCGCAGCGGATGCCAACCGGTTCTATCACTTAAAAGACGCCTGCGATGCTCTGGAAGATATGTATGACTATATTGTCATCGACTGTCCGCCGGGAAACGGAGTGATCCTCGGCAATGTGCTTTCCTATGTGGACGAAGTGATTATTCCGATCACCTGCGACTCTTTTGGTCTGCAGTGTCTGGATTCTTTCAAAGACATTATGGACACCTACAAGAAGCGGATCAATGAGAAACTGCACATCTGTGGAGTATTGATTACGATGTACGAAGGCCGGCAGGCACTCACAAGAGACCTGGAAGAGAACACAATACCGGAGGAACTCAAATACCTAAACACCACACTATTCAATACCAGGATCCGCAGATCGGTACGCTTAAAGGAATCACAGTTATTCTCAATGCCGGTAATGGAATATGCAAAAAACTCTACCGTTGCACTGGATTACCAGGCATTTACCGAAGAAGTGATCCGCCGGTGCAAAAGAAAGTAACCGGCAACCAACTTTTAACCAACCTTTAACTAAACACTCATCAGGAGAATCATTATGGCAAGAAAAAACTTTTCCTCAATGCTAAACGAATCCATCCAGGGGCGTAAACAAGATGCTCCAAAACCGGAGAACGTACCGGAAGAAGTAAAAGAGCAGAGCGCACCCGCTGCAGAGGAGGCTCCGAAAGCAGAAGACCCCAAACTTCCGATGCCGGAACCGGAGGAAGCCGCTAAAGACCTTCCCAGTGCTCTTCCGGCGCAGGAAGACTCCAAAAAAGAACTGCTTCGGGCCGGGATTGTGATCAATGGCAGGATCGGCGTAGAGCGGCAGCAACGCTCGGTCAACTTCGAAAGGGATGTTTTGGACCGGGTAGAGCAGTTAGCAAAAGACAACCATCTGTCATTCTCTGCCGTGATCAACCAGATCCTGCGGCAGGTATTGTAAATTACAACACATAAGTATATTTAACTCATCAGAGCAGTCCATATCGGGCTGCTTTTTTATAGTTATTTTCCGATAATTTCTTTTTGTTTTGTTTCTAAAAAATATTTTTTTCATATAGTAAGTGAATGGAGGATTTGTTTATGAAAAAAGTATTGATCGCCGCATTGGCGGTAGGGATAACAGCAGCCGGTATCCTGCTTGCAATGCCTAAAACACAGGCGGCAGGTACATCTCCGGTAGTGATCGCATCTCAGCAGTCCGCCGGTAACTTTGGTATCGGCCCGGCAAATATTGTTGGCAGCGATGTAACGAATCTGCGTAATGAAGCAAACGCACTTGGCGTATGGATGGATGAGAGTATCCAGACACTTCAGAGCGTGTGTGAGTAAGAATTAAGAGAAGGAGAAAGCTATGAACAAGAAAACAATTGCAGCATTCCTTGGCGGAATTGCTTTAACAGCAACAATATTCACAACAGCTCCGGTGGTCAAGGATGCGGTTACCCCAAAGGTGGATGCTGCAGGCACCTGTCCGATCACCCTGCAGCCGATCCAGTCCACAGGAAATCTGGTATTTTCACCGTTTTCCTTCTACAGTTCGGATCTGACGAACCTGCGGGCGGAATTGAATGATCTGGGTGTTTGGGCAGATGGCGAGATTTCCTCGATCCAGTCCGATGTATCAAGTGGGAAGTCATCCTTGCGTGATAAGATGGTGAGTAGGGGTGCGTCTTCTTCACTTCCGTCCGTACCCACTTTTGCCCAGTTAAAGGATGCCGTAGATGATATCTGGAACAGTGGAATACAATACCAAAAAGAACATACTAATACAAAAACGACTGCAAGATGTAATATCTCTCCAAACGCAGATGCGTCTGGGGAAGACGATGAATGGCATCCCACTGATAAACAAAGTATGGATTACACCTATAATGTGTCACATAATGGGACTGTAAGAATTATATGGCGCTTGGATGGCGACGATGTAAGTGCAAAACACAACGGCTCAAATATAGGTGGTGATTCCGGGAATGTCGTTATTACATGTCATGCTGGAGATACACTGTTTTTTTATCAAAAGTCAGCAGGTCGTGTCGATCCTCCAAGCAGTGGATACATAATTATAACAGAAATATGGTAAATAAGAAAACGGAGTAAAAACCGATTAAAAACCACCGATCTTCCTAAATAAGAAAAGGCCAAAAACCTTTTCTTATTTTTTTTTCATATAATAGAAACAATAAAACAAATAGAGGTGTAAAAAAAATGAAACCATATAAAACAATAGATAAAAACGTCGAAGTGATGGAAGCAGTAAAGACCGCTAAAGAGTATTTTGCTATGCATCCCAGTGTATCAAGAAAATATCTGTCGAACGACGAATTTATGCTGGATATGGCGCATATTTGCAACGCTTCTTACGGTGTTGCTAAAAGAGTTGCCTGGTTTGTCCGTGCAGACGGTGCCAGAGATGCAGAAGCGTTAAAAGAATGGGGTTTTAATCAGTATAAGATCCCGGCTCTGTACATCGGGACCAGAAATCTGGATGGTGAGCCAAAATACTGGGGACTTAGCGACATAAAAGAGGCCGTAGACTGGTGGCACAGTGAAGGCTTTGATGGCCCGTCGAATGATGATAAGCTTCTCGGCGCTTATTTCTGTGGGGAAGAAATTGACATTCCGCCCACATTCGGTGAACTTATGGAGGAATTCGAAGCAGAACTCGAAAAGAATAAGGAGATGTAACGGATGATCGAAGCTCCGAATCATAAGATCACAACAAAGAAGGATCTTCTGGATTATTATGCACACCTGCTATCTATCAACGGAGTCTCGGAAGACGAGATCCGGGAAATGCTATATAATCCAAAACAGCCGATACGGACGGTGGATGATATTGCGGCAAATATCCTGCGGATCGAGCGAGAAGAAGAACAAAACATTCCTGCTCCTTCAGTGTCTGATCACAAGAAAAGCTCTTTATTGTCTAAAATTGGAAAGATATTTAAGAAATAATCTGATTTTTAAATAACCAGAGGTGTTGATTATGCTTTACGCAATTCAAAAAATTGATTCCGAAAATGGAGAATACGAAGCCCCGGATTCTTTACGCCTTGGAAAAAGGCGGGAAATTCGGTACTACGAAGCACAAACTGCTAAAGAAGCAGAACAGAAAATGAAAAAAGAGCATAATGACGGATGGAATCATTATTTGATTAGCCATACTTTCGAGCCGGGAGATTATTTGATTCGTTTTCCAAATAATGGTAAAACCGTGCAGGATCGTATAGATAATTGGGATCCTCTTCATAATTATTATGATGTTTGCTGTTTTAAAAAACTTCAAAATAACGGTAAATTTTTATTAAATCGTATTGAGTGTTCAGGAGGAAAACCTTATTGGTTTTTTCAAGAAAACAGTTCGGTTGCTCCCGATTATGGATGCTATACAAAAATGTCGGACGAAATGATCATTCGTTGGGTAAAAGCTCTTCTGGATTCTGTTGGAATAGGTGGAAAATATCTAAAAACGGAATGTCTGCGATTTTTTGGAGATCCTATAAATATGGAGCGCTTACCAAAAGAAGCAGAAGCAAACCTTGTAGAATATTTACTCGAAAACAGATCAGATTTTGAATGGAGTATTGATCTGGAAGAAGAAGACGAAGACGAAAAGGAACTGTAAGTATTAAGGAGATGTATATCATGAATAATGCCTATGTCTATTCAGACCAGTGTGACTGCTGCAAGGAAATCTGGATTAAGGATAATCTGAAGACGGTTGCTATCGGAGAGCATAAGATGGCATTCTGTCCGGACTGCTTTGCAGAATACCAAAAGACAAAACCGGATATAAAAAGTATTGTGAATGAGATCCGTGAACTGGCGAAATTCCATTCCGTAGAGGTCCCGATGGTATATGGTGATGGTACGGAAGCAGTAGATAAGATGCTGCCTTTGGAAGAGCTGGATGTGATCTTAGGTGAACTTGCAGAAGGTGAGGAAGAAATATGCAGATAGTAGTTGAGATGCCCGAAGAATCCTATAAGCTGCTTAAGAATGAGGGTGTAGATTGGCTTGGTGCCGAACATATTTTAAATGCAGTAGCCAATGGTAAGCCCATTCCTAGCGAGCATGGCAGATTAAAAGACATAGACAAAATTGAACGGCTTCTTGACTTGGAAAAGCCGGATAACGCCATAGCAAAAGCATTGAAAAATATTATAGAGAGCGTACCCACAATAATAGAAGCAGATCAAAATAAGGATGAAAGAGAAGTCGAAGAAGAGAGGGAAGTCTAAAGAATAGAGAGGAATATCATTGTGGCAAACCAAACAAAAGTAAAAATCACCGACATACCGGAAGGACAACTGTTTAAATGGAACAGAGTTGTCTATAAAAAATCAACAAAATCGACCGATGAGGCACGAGCTATTGATACTCGTACAGGCAAAGAAATTGTTTTTTACAATGGTTGTAAGGGTATGCTTATTACAGACGAGCAGGAAGAGCTTATTACAGACGAACAGGAAGAGAATATCTTATAGTTCGCAGGAGGGTAGATATGACAAACGAAGAGGTATTTAAAAATTATGGTTCCGAAAAGTGGGTGGTTGAGGAAGCACTGTCGTACCTGCTTCAGAAATACTGGGAAGAGGTTGTACAGAAATATCCACAGATAGAAAAGCAGATAGGAATGCATTGTCCGATCAATCCGGTTGGCGCCGTAAAAGAGTTTATGAAAGAAGACACGCTTTGCAGCGTAGAGTATGCAGAAAAGTCCAAAATGGAAACTTTGCAGGCTGAAGGTGATGATCACGGGAATCCTGTTATAAATACAAATTTACCATACCCTCTTTGTATTATTGAGGATAGATATTGTGGAGTGTATTCTGGCGCCCGGTTTCTTGCATTTAATATGGAGCCATATCATGTGCAGGAACTTCCTATTGATGCGGGTGATACAGATTGCGAGAATTTTTGGAATGGTAAGGATAAGGATTATGATATAAATGATTATATCATTGGCAAAGGAGAAACTCCTGAAGATGCTGTATGGGATTTGATTTCCCTTTTACGAGATAAAGTTGATGAAGAAGAAAGGGAAATGTAGATGAGAGCAGTAGTATCAGTAGATGTGGATATCGAATATGCCAGAACCACCATTTCTATTGCCGGTTATGATGTAAAAGACAAAACAGATGAAGAAATCTGCAAAATGGCAATCAAAATGAATGACTGCTATGCAGTAGATACGAAACGGATCTGCTTGGTTGATGAGAAGCAAAGTGACCTTGAAATGATAAAGGTGAGGAGAACTGATATGCAAAGATTGGTTAATGCAAATAATTTAGAACAGAAAGCTGTGTCTACTGATGACGGCTTTATGTTGAGTGAGATAGAAAATGCAGAAACGGTTATGATCATTCCTGATCATCCTACCAATGGGGATATCCAGAAAGAAATCCTTACCGATTTTGCGTTTGAAAATCTGGGAGATACGGTTATTGGGGAACGGTTTGAACCCTACTGTCACCTACAGTTCAGTAAGGAGTGGTGGGATACACCGTATAAGCAGATGACAAAAGATGAAAGAGAAAAGCTTGAAGAGGAAAAGGAATTATGAAAGTAAATTATGGCCCAAACAAAGCTGTTAAAGAAGCCATACATAAGTCTGAAGAGACAATAAAGGCCGCAAGGAACTGTAAGCCCACTGATTGCAAAAAGTGCAAATTTGGGATCATGGGGCCAAGCAGGCAGGTTAAGAAGAGACCGGATGGAACCGTAGTTGTGATCCAGACATCGGAAAACAGTGTCACCTGCGGCAGGGAAAGTGTGTCAAGCATGACCATGATCGACGGCAAGATGATCTGTGCTGATTATGTGGAAAGAACTGATCTGATAAGTAACAAGGGAGAAGACTTATGACTCGTAAAGAAGCATCCTGCATAGTTGTAGGTGATAAAAAGGGGTGACTTATGGACAGATTATTTGTAGTAGATATAACCGCATTACCGGAATACGGTGCTGACGGAGAGCTGATACGCTACATCTGCGAGCATTATATCAGCAAGGCGCTGGACCGTGTTGTATATACCAGCAATCCTCCATGTGAGAAATCAGTGACATACAGGGACCGTGAATATCATGTGATACCGATAACTTCTGTCGAGAAGACCGAAGAATATCTTAAAACGGTATATGGCAAAGATATGCCGCCCGTTGAGGTTCCGCAGGAGTTAAGGCAGTACCGGCTTGATTACTCCACCTTTAAGGGTAGTGATATCCCAAAGGATAAGCTGAATAGCAAATATTTCATAAAGCGTATCGACAAACTCAAAAGCTGGAACAGCCTGCTCTATGATGGTGATATTTCATCATACATTGAGCCGGATGCACTATATTCGGTGGGATTAAGGCATAATATCCTATCCGAATGGCGTATATTCGTGTATAAAGGTGAGGTCATGGCCTGCCAGAATTACCTTGGTGAACCAATGGAATTTCCGGATCCGGAACGGATAAAGCTGATGATCTATCAATATAAGGATAATGCTCCCAGCGCCTACACCATGGATGTAGCAGTCACAGCGAATGTCGGGGAAAAGATAAAGACTATTCCGCTTGAAGTACATCCCTTTGTGGCCTGTGGACTGTATGGCTTTGAGGATAAAGTAATCCCTGATATGTGGGATGCGGGATTTCAGTGGTATCTTAAGCAATAATGCATAGTGAGGGTTAAAAATGAAAAAGATATTAGATGCCTGCTGCGGCAGCCGGATGTTTTGGTTTGATAAAGATAATCCCGATGTTCTATTTGCTGACAATAGAGAACTTGAAACTACATTATGTGATGGCAGAAAACTGGTGATCAAACCGGATGAAAAGGTGGATTTCAGAAATATGCCATATCCGGATAATACCTTTAAACTTGTAGTGTTTGATCCACCGCATCTGATCCACGCCGGGGAAAGTAGTTGGCTGAAAGCAAAATATGGAGTATTACCGGCAGACTGGCAGACATATATCAACCAAGGAATGCATGAATGTATGCGAGTTTTGGAACCGGATGGAGTCCTGATCTTTAAGTGGAACGAAGATCAGATAAGCACAAGCGAGATTCTTAAATGCATCGACTTCAAGCCGTTATTTGGCGATAAGCGTTCCAAAACGCACTGGATGTGCTTTATGAAGGGGGCGGCATAAAGAATTAAAAGGGAATGTTTATGAAGCAAAGTACCTGTCCAGAGAGGAACTTCTGACAGAAGAATATGATGATGAGTTTGTAGACATTGAGAAAGAAAGAGAGGTATAAAACAATGGCTGAGACAGAAATGATTGAAGTTGTGATCAAAATGCCGAAAGAAAAGTATGATAGTATCTGCAATATGTACGGAACTTTCCCCACAGAAATGAAAGAGTGGGGACTGGAATACATTAAAAACGGCACTGTTCTTCCGGAAGGACACGGAAGAATTGCTGATATTGATAAAGTATTAGAAGAAATGAAGGCAACAAGAACCTATGATATTCCATTTGCCTTAGAGAGAGTGAAGCCAATCGTAGAAGAAGATACACAAAATAAAGAGAAAGAAAACAAAGAAAAAGAGGATATAATGCCATATATCACAGGTGCTACGCTACTCTCCGTAGAGGAAGCAAAGAATCTGGACAAAGAAATTTTAAAAGCTGATGAAGACTGGTGGCTTGGTTCGGGCGGCCGCTATATTTTCGATGCGACGTGCGTGAACGGCGGTCACGGCTATGTCTACGACTATGGCCACCGTGTGAATCACAGCTTTGGTGTTCGCCCTGTTTTAGAAATCAGCGATCTGGGATCTTCCGGATATAAAATTGGAGAATCTGTTTCTTTCGGGGATCATAGTTTTACGGTCATTTCCGAAAAATATGCCCTGTGCGATGATATAATCGGGGAGTGTGTTTTTCGAAAAGATTTGAACGCGAATAATGCTAACGACTATGGAGAATCCGACGTTAAGAAGTTCGTAGATGACTGGTTTGCAAAAGCAAAAGAACAGGCAAAAGATACGGATAAAGTACAGGATGAAGACGAAAGAGAATTGTAGGGGCAGGAATATGAATCTGGTGATCAACAATCCGTTTGAAAAATCTGATATCAAATCGTTGCTTAAAAGAGTCGAACGTATGGCCGCAAGTGCGGGGCTGTACGATGACCGGGTAAAATCAAAAGATGCGCTTGCTTTGCGGGATGTACTGACGCTGCTTACAGCAATCGATCAGGGGACAGAACTTCCCAGAGGGCACGGTAATCTGGTTGATTTTGACAAATTATGCGACGAGTATTGGGATGGACACTCTATGGAAATCAGCAAGAACGACTTACCAAATATCTCGGCAATTATACCGGCAGATGCGGAAGATAAAGAAGAAATCAAAGAAACGGAGGACCTGGACAGATGATCAAAAATGGGTCAAAACAGGCAAGACTGCAAAGTATCGCTCTTACCAAGGATCTGTTTGCACAGACATTTTTGTATGGTGATGCTATGGAGGAACTGGTTCCTCTTGATCTGATTGGTATTCAAGATCTTTGTAAATCTGTCTTTAAATTACCCACGAAGCTGAAGTTTCGGGGATTTTAACAGCAATCCGCTGTTAGCATCCCAAGTTTAATAGCCTAAGTTCTTTGAGAACTACGTTAAGAGAGAATATATAGTTACCTACGGATGTAGTACCAAGTCTGTAGCTCTAAGGTCTGTGATTAAACAATCCTGTTGGGTAGGGATAGTGTTGCAGACGTACAAAACCTTTCATTAACATTGGCGATGGTACACATAACCACTCTTCGGAGTGAGTAATTAACTCTTAACCGAGTTAGAAAGAAGATGGACTTTATGGTTTACGTTATAAGTAAAACCGGACAACCTTTAATGCCTACAGAAAATCATGCAAAAGTACGTATTCTATTGAAGAACAAAAAGGCAAAGGTAATTAAAAGATGTCCGTTCACAATACAGCTACTGTATGAAAGCACAAACTATACGCAAGATGTATCTTTAGGCGTAGATGCAGGGAGTAAACACATTGGACTTTCAGTAACAACAAAGGATGAGGTGCTATTCGAATCCGATGTGGAGCTGCGAAACGACATTGTAGACCTGCTTTCTACTCGCAGGCAGAACCGCAGAATCAGAAGGAACCATAAGACCAGATACCGTAAAGCAAGGTTTGATAATCGTAAACGTAAGGATGGATGGTTAGTTCCTTCTGTTCAGAATAAGGTAGATACCCACCTAACAGTAATCCGCAGAGTGCATGAGATACTTCCGATTACTAGGATCATTGTAGAAATAGCGTCTTTTGATATTCAAAAGATTAAGAATCCCACAATAAGCGGTACAGATTATCAGCAAGGAGAACAGTTAGATTTTTGGAATGTCAGAGAGTATGTACTTTTTAGAGACGATCATACCTGCCAATGCTGTAAAGGTAAATCAAAAGACAAAATCCTGAATGTGCATCATATAGAAAGCAGAAAGACAGGTGGTGATGCTCCAAATAATCTGATCACGCTATGCGAGACCTGCCATATCGGTTATCACAAAGGTACTGTCAAATTACCAAAGACAATAAAGCGAGGCATGTCATTTAGGGATGCTGCCTTCATGGGAATAATGCGGTGGGCTTTCTATAACAAACTAAAAGAGAAATATTCAAATGTAAGCCTTACTTACGGATATATTACAAAGAATACTCGCATAGAGAATGGTTTACCAAAGGACCACTACATAGATGCCCGTTGTATAAGTGGTAATCCTAAAGCGGTATCAGATGGTACAGTATATTATCAAAAGAAAGTAAGGTGCCATAACCGTCAGATACATAAGAATACTATCCTTAAAGGTGGCATTAGAAAACGTAATCAAGCAGACTACAAAATCAAGGGATATAGGCTTTTTGACACCGTAAGATATAAAGGAAATATCTATACTATCTTTGGTAGAAGAAATAGTGGTTTCTTTGATATTCGTACTCTTGATGGTACAAAGGTAAATAAAGGTTCGGTAAATTATAAAAAATTGCAACTTATTCAGCCGAACAGCAACTATTTAATTGAGTTTAGGAAACACACAGTTTAGGCGGTGTGAGGAACTTGGGAGGTGTGGCATTCCTCCGCTCCGCTAAAGCAAAGCTGTTTCCTGCCATGAGTATGTTATGAAAAAGCGGAAAAGATATTGGAGCAGGAACGAAACGCTGTAGATCAAGAAGACCAGGATAGTGAAGAGGAGAAAGGAGATCGGTGGAGATAAGCTATGCAGGCGACCGTTACAGTTGATGTAGATATAAAATATGCAAGGACCGCACTTCGAATGGCCGGTTTTAAAGTAGATGGTAAGTCCGATGAAGAAATCTGTGAAATGGCGATAAAAAGGAATGACTGTTATGCCGTAGAGACGAAAAATATCGCTTTGGAAACGCAGAAGACAGACACAGAAGATAAGGATCTGGAAATATAAGGATCGCTCCATAACACCGATCTACAGAAGATAGCGTTATACCTATTTTGAAAGACCTCTTTTGTTTAAGAGGTCTTTTCTATGTGTAAAATATTATTTTTCATATATTCATATGGATGCAGAAAAGCACCGCTTTCATATAACCATGAACAGCAACAAAAGTAAAAAATAATGTTTTATGAGGTTTTATGATGTTTTGCCAGACATTTTCCAAGAAATGGAAAAACCTCACAAAGAGAGCAAAAATATCTGAAAAAGCTGCGGATTTTTTCATTTTTCATATAAAAACATAGTGAAAAATTGTTTTTCATATATACGAAGAAGAAACTTCCCCGGAACTTTCCTACAGACCGGCATTTCCGGGAACCACGGATACGACCCGGCTATGTTCGCATAGCAGTGTACGATCCGCATCGGTTGTTAGTAGTCCGGACGAATCCGGGGATGTTTTCTCTTTTTATAACGAACAAGACATATTTTGAGAGAGGAAAGTATAGGTTATGGGAATTTTCCACTACGATGGACCCATTATGACAACAATTAGCAGAATTACTGATCTTGCGATTCTCAACATTTTATCTGTTATTTGTTCCATCCCGATTATAACAGCCGGAGCTGCATACTCCGCAAAATACTATGTCTCTATGAAGATCTCCCGTGGGGAAGAACCGGCAATTTTTAAGCCATTTTTCCGTGCCTTTCGGGAGAATTTGAAGCAGGGGATTGGTGTTTCTCTGATCTCTGCCTGTGTGATCGCCGGTTTCGCAATGAACTGGAATCTGATCTATCACTCTGCAAAGGGTTCGGTTCCGTTTGCGGTTATGATCCTGCTGGCAATACTGACGGCCTATGCGGCGATGTGGATCTATACGCTTCCTGCGGTTTTGGCACGTTATCAGATGCGGTTTTTTGATCTGATCAAGAACAGCTTGATGTTTACGGCGGCACACATACTGCGCCTTTCGATATCCGTTATCGCATTTATCCTTCCGATCTATCTGTTTTGGAAGAACTACAAATGGGCCTGGCTGGTATGGCTGGGGATCCGATGTGCAATGCTTTATGTGGACTCTGCATTCTTTAACGGCAGTTTCTTAAAAGCCGAAGCAGAAGCAGAAGAGATGCGAAAGGAAATGGCTAAAACACTGCCGGCTCGCGGATAAATCAAAGAGGGGTTTATGTCGAAAATGAACGAACAATGTGAAGATATGAACCGAGGACTGATTGCCGTACAGACCAAAACCGGGATCTTTTTATCCTGGCGGTTCTTTAAGAGAGAGGCAAACGGTGCAAATACCACCGGACTAACCGGGGTAAATTTTAAGGTATTCCGAAATGGTGAGCCGATCGCAATAGTGACAGACAGTACCAATTATCTGGATACCGATGGCAAAAATACCGACCGGTATTGCGTAGAGCCGGTGATCCCTATGGAGCTTGCGGAAAAGCTATCCGGCTACCTGGCTACCGGCCGCAGCGCTGAAGTATCTGCTTTTGCGAGCGGGGAGAACTACATCGATGTACCGGTAAAGCGTCCGGAAGGCGGTGTTACACCGGCAGGCGAGGCTTTTACCTATCACTTAAACGATATGAGCGTGGGTGATGTAAATGGTGACGGCGAGTATGAGTATATTGTAAAATGGGATCCTTCCAATTCCCACGATGTATCCCAGCGTGGTTACACCGGGCGCTGCATTATCGACTGCTATACCTTGTCCGGCCATCTTCTGTGGCGTTTGGATATGGGCCCGAATATCCGTGCCGGAGCACATTACACGCAGTTTATGGTATATGACTATAACGGTGACGGCAAGGCGGAAATGGTTGTAAAATCCGCACCGGGTACCAAAATGACACGCTATGCGGAAGACGGAAGTGTTCTATCTGAGGAATACATCACCATTCCGAGAGCGGATAAAGACGCCGGCATTACGCACAATGATAATTATGTATGTTCTGCCGGGGACTACAGAGAACATCTGATCCGTATGTTTATGGGCTGGAGTGAGCACCCGGAAGTAGTATCCGGGCGGTGGCCTAAGACTTTGGAAGAATGCTTTGGCACAGAAGTGAAGTATTCCTATCCATTAAGTAAAGACGATGCAGAAGCGTTAGTTGATTATTTTCTGGATGTATATGCTCCTTCCCGCAGTGAAAAGAATAAACTGCATAAGTTCGAAGGCTTTATCTATGACGGGCCGGAATATTTAACCTTATTCGCCGGGGATGGCAAAGAGCTGGACACGATCCCGTATCCGTTCCTTCGGGAAGACGATGGGCTGTTGTGGGGAGACTACGCAATGCCACGGATCGAGCCGTGCAACCGGGTTGACCGCTTCCTCGCCGGAGTGGCGTATTTGGACGGCATTCATCCTGCGGTGGTTATGTGCCGTGGTTATTACACCAGAACAACGCTGGCGGCGTATGATGTAGCCAACGATCATTTTCACTCCCTGTGGAAGGTAGATTCCGGGTTCGTACCTATGAACAATCCGTTTAACGACAACCCGCATGAAAGAGAGGGAATTGATCCGGTTTATGGCCCGCTGGCAGGTCAGGGCAATCACAGCCTCGCTACTGCGGATGTGGATGGAGACGGCAGACAGGAGATCATTTACGGTGCTGCCTGCATCGATGACGACGGCAGCCTGCTCTACAGCACTTATGATATCCGTCCGAATGGTAAGCGTGCAAAGCTCGGCCACGGTGACTCTATGCATGTAGCAAAGATCGATCCCGACCGGGAAGGCCTGCAGATCTTCAATGTATTTGAAGGCGCAGAGGCAGTTCCTTACGGATATGCGCTGCGGGATGCAGCTACCGGCGAAGTCCTGCACCGCTACGATAAAGAGGGTAATGATCTGGGCAAGTTCGGATTCTATGCCGAAACGGATCTGGGACGCTGTATGATCGGCGATATCGATCCGAAGGTACGAGGTCTGCAGGTATGGGTACACGATGTCTATGATTGCAAGGGACGGAAACTTCCGATCACGGCTCCATCGACCGATCAGGCGATCCGCTGGGCAGCCGATCTGACCACACAGGTGCTTGATGGTGCGGATTATCTGGATACCTCGGTACGACGCGGTGTCGTGAACGACCCTTACCACGGAGTGATGCTTACTCCCAAGGATACACTGGTGAATAACGGGACCAAAGGAAATCCCTGTCTGGTAGCTGATCTGTTTGGAGATTTTCGTGAGGAACTGGTATTGCGTCTGGAGGACGAAAGTGCTTTCCGTATCTATACCAATACTGACATCACAGAGCATAAGCTCTATACACCTATGGACGATACGATGTACCGTACCGGGATCGCCTGGCAAAACAACTGCTACAATCAGACATGCTATACCAGCTACTACTACGCATCCGATATGGACTTTTCCAAAGTACCGTTAGACGAATAATAGGGAGATAATAATGGATCATAAATTAAGAGTAATCTATACCTGCTTTCCCGGTGGAAAACACAAGGTGTTGACCTTTAGCTATGATGACGGAAGACAGGAAGACCGCAGGCTGGTGGAGATTTTTAACCGGTATGGGATGAAAGGCACCTTTAATATCAACGGTCTTTTAACGCAGGATGAGCGCATCCCCAAAGAAGAATGGGCTTCGCTATATGCCGGACACGAAGTGGCCTGCCATACGGCAAAACATCCCACAATCGCACGCTGTCCGGATGAGCAGATCCTGCAGCAGGTTCTGGAAGACCGCAGAGCGTTGGAGAGGGTACTGCACTATCCGGTACGTGGCCTGGCTTATCCAAATGGATCAGTAAACCGGCATATCGCCGATATGCTCCCTTTTGCGGGGATCCGATACGGAAGAACCGTACGAAGCACGCAGTCCTTTGCTATGCCGGATAATTATATGATGTGGGATCCTACCGCACATCACAATAATCCGGAACTGATGCAGCTTGGCGGACAGTTTCTTGGCCTGTATAAAACCCAGTATCTGTATATGATGTATGTCTGGGGTCATAGTTATGAATTCACCGCCAGAGATAACTGGAATGTGATTGAAAACTTCTGCAAAATGATGAGTGGTCACGATGATATATGGTATGCGACGAACATTGAAATTTGCGATTATATGGACGCTGCAAGCCGTTTGCAGGTTTCAGCAAGTGGTGACTTCGCATACAATCCTTCCGCCACAGATGTCTGGCTGGAAGTTGACAAACAAATGATATGCTGTAAAAGCAATAGCATAACAGATTTATAAAAACAAGCAAGCAAAGAGAGGGAGGTGTTTCTTTTGGCAAAAAGAAGAAGACGCAAGAAACCGGTGGTTCCGGTCCACCGAATCAGCACACCACTGTATATGAGACGGCATTTTTGGCTGTATCTCATGCTTCTTCCGGGACTGATTTATTTTATTATGTTCCGTTATGTACCGATGGGTGGGCTGGTAATCGCATTTAAGGACTATAGTCCTTTCCGAGGTATTGCAAACAGTCCGTGGGTTGGCCTGCAGCAGTTTCAGAAGTTTTTTGAAACTCCGGATTTTTTCCGACTGTTGCGTAATACATTGGGTATTAACCTGTTGCAGCTGGTGCTGTATTTCCCGGCTCCGATCATCCTGGCACTGCTGATGAACGAAGTACGACACAGTGCCTACAAACGTCTGGTACAAACGATGGTTTACGTACCACACTTTGTATCGTGGGTTATTGTAGCCAGCTTAACTTATCAGCTGTTTAATGTAACGGATGGTGCTTTCAACTATATTGTGAAAGCAATCACAGGAACAACAGTAGATATTCTGTCGAAATCCGGAGCCTTTTGGGGCTTGATCGTAGGCCAGGATATCTGGCGTGAGACCGGTTACGGAACGATCATCTTTTTAGCGGCGCTTTCCGGTGTAGACCAGGAAATGTATGAAGCAGCCAGAATTGATGGTGCAAACCGCCTGCAGCTGACCTGGTACATCACGTTACCGGCAATACGTAACACTATCATCACAATGCTGATCCTGCGTATCGGCGGAATGCTTAACACCGGTTATGAGCAGATCTTTCTTATGAGAAACGATCTGAATATGGAGATGGCGGATGTGTTTGATACCTATATTTATACACGAGGTATTAAAAACGGCCAATATTCTTTCTCCACCGCTGCCGGTATGTTCAAATCTGTCGTTGGTATGGTCCTGGTGTTCGGATCTGATAAACTCGCCAAGAAGTTTGGTGAGAGCGGTCTGTACTAAGGAGGAGAATTATGGCACAACAAGGCAAAATTAAGATCGAAACGATCAAAGAAAAAAAGTATGTCAACTGGGGACGGATCGTAGATGTGATCATTTATCTGATCCTTGGGCTGATCGCCCTTTCTACAGTGCTTCCGTTTTTGTATGTACTGGCCGGATCCTTCGCAACCGAGAAAGAGTTGACGGAAAAAGCATTTTTTATCGTACCTAGTGTGTGGTCAACGAATGCGTATAAGTATGCGGTTCGTTCTGCCAACATCCTGCGTGGTCTGCGAAACTCTGTGATCTTAACCATTATGGGTACATCCCTTTGTATGGTATTCACTTTGTTATTCGCATACCCGATGTCCAAAACACATTTGCGTGGCCGTGGTTTTCTGATGAATATGGTTATTATCACGATGCTCTTCAGCGGCGGAATGATCCCCTGCTATATCGTGTATAACGCATACGGCCTGTATGATACCTATTGGGCACTGGTACTCCCGGCTTTGATCAGCCCGTTCAATATGATCATCGTAAAGAAGTTCTTCCAGGAACTGCCTTCTGAATTGGAAGAAGCAGCATATATGGACGGATGTACCGACCTGATCACATTCGTCAAGATCGCACTTCCGCTTTCCAAGCCGGTGATAGCGTCCATTTCCCTGTTCTATGGAGTAGGGTTCTGGAATGACTACTTTGCTTCTATGATCTATCTGAAGTCGGCGGAGAAGTTCCCGATCCAGATCCAGCTGCGCTCCATCATCCTGCTGACATCACAGGTATCCGACGCTATGATGGATTACTACGATATGAACGGTGCGCCGCCTGATAAGGCAGTAAAAATGGCCTGCACCGTTATCGCAACCCTTCCGATCCTTTTGATCTATCCTTTTGTACAGAAGTATTTTACAAAGGGTGTTATGGTCGGAGCAGTAAAAGGATGATGCAGAATAAAAATGCGTAAAATATAATTTTTCATATAGTTATGTGAGTCGTTTTTGCTCACATAACTGTATGGATGCGGTGAACAACCGTATCTACAAAAGACAGTGGCTGTTTTAGAAGAAATTCTAAACCACATATAACAACCAAGGAGGTTTCAAATGAAAAAGAAGATTTTGCAGCGAATTTTTGCGGTATCATTAACCGCAGCAATGGTGGTTGGTTCTGCCGGATGCGGAAAGCAGACCACGCCGCCCGCAGGAGGCGGTAGTTCCACGGATCCTACTACCACAGTAGGTGCTGAGGCACAGCGTCAGACGGTCACCTTTATGACACTGGATTTCAATGCCGGCGCATCTAATACCGGTGAGTACGCAGAGGAGATCAAGTCCAAACTGGAAGACTATGTGAATGCGGATCTGGAGATCGAGTGGGTGCTGAATGATGTTGCAACAGAGAAGACGACTCTGGCTCTGGCAAACCCCGCTACCATGCCGATGATCATGACCTACAGCGGTGAGATGACCGGCCAGATCGTAAATGCAGCAAGAGCGGGTGCATTCGTAAATCTGAACGACTACATCTGGGATGCTGAGAAGTATCCGAACCTGTCACAGTTAAACAAGAATGTCGCACTGAATCTGACCGTAGATGGTCAGCTGATCGGTATTCCCCGTACTCGTGACATTGGTCGTTACGGACTGTCCTATCGTCAGGACTGGGCAGAGGCAGTAGGTATTACAACACCGCCGAAGACCGTAGATGATGTGTACGATATGTTCTACAAGTTTACCTACAACGATCCGGATGGTAACGGTATTGACGACACCTTTGGTATGGAAATGACTTCCTATACCGGTCCGTTTGATATCGTACAGACCTGGTTTGGCTGCGGTAACAAGTGGGCAGAAGTAGATGGAAAACTGATCCCGGTGCATATGCAGAAAGAGTATATCGAGGCACTCGATTGGCTGCGTAAGGTATACGAGGATGGCCTGATGCCGCAGGATTGGGTTTCCAGAACCACAGACACCTGGGCAAATGGCTGTAAGACCGGTGAATCCGGCGTTTACATCGATGTTATGGATGGTGGCCGTCGTATCTGGGACTACTTCGTAAACGAGAGCACCTATACTCCGTCCGTAGTAAATCCGGAAGAACCGGCATCGATGAACCTGCTGGGCGCAGTTAACGGCAAGACTCTGGCAACTTCCGGCTATAACGGATACTTCACCTTGAGTGCATCTACCTGCGATACTCCGGAAAAGATCGAAGCGGCGCTGACCGTACTGGATCGCATCAACGATAACGATGTTCGTCTGCTTTGCGAATACGGTCTGGAAGGCATCAACTGGGAACGCGACGAGAACGGCAACCTGGTAGACCTGGATAAGGAAGATACCGCTCTGGCAAACAACTACATGGGCTTCAATCAGATGATCCCGATGATTCCGCGTATCACCGTGCAGCCTTCTGCAGCAACAAATGAGCGTACGGAAAGACAGGCAGAGGTTTATCTGGAGAATGAGGCAGTTGCAGTATTCAACCCGGCACTTCCGTACCTGGCAAACAGCGCAACTTACTCTGATGTAGGCGCAACCCTGGAAGACATCATCAATCAGGCAAGAACACAGTATATCTGTGGTCAGATCGATAAGGATGGCCTGCAGGCAGCTGCAGATCAGTGGCTGGCACAGGGTGGACAGCAGATCATTGATGAAGTGAACTCGCAGAAGTCCTTCAATAACTCCATGCAGGGGCAGTAATACATAGAAAGTTTGATTTTGAGGGGCTGTCACACTATGTGGCAGCCTTTCTTTGAAAGAAAAGGAGAACGCTTTATGATCCTGTTAGATTTTAACAGAAAACAACTGGAAGATACCATCGATAAGATCGTGGAACGCACCATGCGTATGGACATGACCTGGGATTGGCCATGTGGTGTCGCATACTACGGTATCTCGAAAGCATACGAGATAACCAAAAAAGAGGCCTATCTTAATATTATGAAGGAGCGTATCGATAAATATATCACCCTGGGACTTCCCGAGGTATGGACAGTGAACACCTGTGCCATGGGTCATTGTCTGATTACACTTTATCAGGCGACATCGGATCAGACCTACTTAAAGATCCTGGAGAGCAAGGTTGATTATTTGAAAAATGATGCGCTGCGTTTTGCAGATCATGTTCTGCAGCACACGGTATCCTCCAATAATGATTTTCCGGAGCAGTGTTGGGCGGACACGCTCTTTATGGCGGCAATGTTTCTGCTTCGCTACGGCGTAATGGTCGGAGACCAGGATCTGATAAACGACGCATTGCATAACTATTCCCGGCATATCCAGTATCTGCAAAATGAAGACACAGGACTTTGGTATCACGGATACAACCATATTCAAAAAGATCATATGTCCGGATTTTATTGGGGACGGGCAAACTGCTGGGCAGCCTATACGATGTCGGAAGTAGGAAAAATACTGCCAAAGGCCTATCTTTATCCGGATTTTATGGACATCACCGGATCTTTAAGTGAACAGCTCTCGGCCCTTAAGTTTTTGCAGACAGAAAATGGTCTGTGGAGAACGATCCTTGACGATCCGGAGTCTTATGAAGAGGTCTCAGCATCCTGTGGTATTGCTGCTGCGATGCTCAATGCGGAGAACCCTCTGTATATCGAGTATATCAATAAAGCGATCCGTGGTATACTGGAAAATATTACTGCAGATGGCCGGGTAATGAATGTATCCGGAGGAACCGCTGTTATGAAAGACCGTGACGGATATCGCAATATTTCCAAAAAATGGATCCAGGGCTGGGGACAGGGTATGGCACTGACCTTCTTTGCCCTTGTACTATCCTGCAAAGAAAAAGAATAAACCTCAAGTAAAATATTATTTTTCATATAGTAATGAACAAGTTCATTTGGACGCGGAAAACCACCGCTCCCATAAGATGCGGCAAAATTCCGCCCCCGAATACCTGCAGATAACATTGGAGGGCCAAAATATGAACACGACGGTTGTCTGTACAAACTGTAAAGCAAAACGGGATATGACGCTGTTTGATCGGATCCGGCAGATCGAGAATCTGCTTTCACATATTGAGACAGAAGAACCCAGACGGGGCAGGGTAAGAGGGGTCTTCTACTGGGATATCAATCTTCGCTGCCCGTATGGAATGTCCTGTCCGGAACTCAGGCAGATTCAGTTGAAAACAGAAAAGCTGGCAAGAAAACTGGAGCCGAAGATGGTAAAACTGGCAGAAGGCGATGATGAGCGGATGTATCGTGAGGTTTTAAAGCATCTTGCCGGATTTTTTCCAAGGGTGTATCAGAGGATGGAAAAGATCCATCAGACAAAGAAAACGCAGTAAAATATTATTTTTCATATATTTATATGGACGCAGAAAAGCACTGCTCCCATATAGATAGTGAAAAGGATAAAGAATTCTGGTAAAGGAGAGGGCGAATAAAAATGGCAATTATCCAGTGGACAAACAAGTTTTCCGGTGAGACCGGGTATGTTGGTGGGGTTTCCACCAAAAACCGCTGTTTCTACAATACGGATCGTGAGGGTGCAAAACTCTATAAGTCCGAAGTAGCAGCACAGAAGGCGATCAGCCAGATCACCGAGTATGGTGAGGCAGAGAACAATGACTTCACCGTGATCTGCATATAAACAATGGCTGGCAAATTAAGCGAATATAAAAATATTCTCCTTGATCTGAAAGATCACGAAGAGATTCTGGATACGATCCTGTATCATCTGCAGGAAGATCTGGCGAAAAAGCCGGATGTCGCAGCAGAGATCCGAAAAGAAGATTTTAGGCAGCTGATGGAGGCGTTAAACAGCCTATACGCTTACGACATCGTAGATACGGATGAATATTCTAAGCGGCAGTTGTTTGTACTTGGCGGAATCTGGGGAGCGATGGGGTTATATCAGAAGATCGCAGAGAAGAAAAACACAGATTCGCAGCTTTTTTGAAATGATTGTTCTGCCGATATATACTATGATATATTTGCAGAACCTATTATGGGCTCGACAGGTTTCGACAGCAAGGCGCTTGCAACGAAGTTGCAATGCAAATGCGCCGAGCGTACGGGCGGGATACGATTTTCATCACGCCGTTACCAAAAAGAGAAACCTGTTTTTCCCTAAATTATGGGCTCGACAGGTTTCGACAGGGAGTTAACAAAGAGAAAAGCGAGCAGAGGATGGTGGACGCCTCTATAATCCGACACCAAACAAATAAACGCTGACGAAGCAATCGCTGCCTAATCGCAGCAACCTCCCGCAAGGGAGTTAAGCCATAGCGGATAGAGCGGACGTATTCCGTATGGTTCGAAGGAGTCCGATGCTGTGTGAAGAGGATGATCATAGTATTCGCACAAAAGACTACAACGATTAGTCGTTTGATCAGTTTGTTTGTTTTGATGATCAGGGGACTTAACTGAAAACAAACTACGCTCGTAGAAAGCTTGGAGAAGACTTTTTGGACGTGGGTTCAAATCCCACCGGGTCCACTTTTGCAAAGAAAGCAAGAGATTTCAAAACTCAAGGCAAATGGGATGTGGCGCAAAGGTGTAGACGCTTCTTCCATCGAAGGAAGACATAAGAGGTGTGGTCCTGGGGCGGCGGCCCCACTGTGAGGTTCGAATCCTCACCATCCCGATCGGGAGCGGTTTTACCGTCTCTCGTATTCCTGCAAAACGCAGGTGGTGGACTATGGCGGAACGGACAAGTGTCCTTTCGTCAAACCTATAGTACCCTCACTGCCGAGATCAGGGTACGCACAAAACCGGTTCGGGGCGGCCGTAAACGCTTCAAAAGTACAAACCCGGGTGTTTATCATACATACCCCCTTTCATAGATATTCCGGGTTTTGTGGGCCGCAGATGCGGCGGGCAGCCCTCCATCGACTGGGCACCAATTACCGATGAAAATTCGGGATGCGGAGACGGATGGAGGGAGTGTAAGTCCCTTTAAACTTTCAAAACAGCATTTAGACGGAAGCTAGTATCGCTTACTTCGTTATAACAAATGACCAATTCCGGCTGCTTGCGTTGGTGCAGCGGCCGGGCTACCGAGCGATATAATATTCACCGTTTATTTTGACAGAGCTACGACAACTTACTTCATGGGAATCAGTTTGAGATAAAAAACAGTTGCCGGATATTCCTGTCGCTGATAAGCGGTTGTATCTTCGGATATAGCCGCTTTTCTTTTGCAAAATAACCTTTATGGAGGAGAAAAATATGTTAGAGAATACGATCAAAGAAAAATTATTTGCAAACGGGATCCTGGTTGCCGAAGGGGAAGGCAAAGACCAGAATGAGGTTTATATTGCCCTGTATGGCAGGCTTGGTATTAAGGTGGCAGACGATGCTTCGTTTGATCGCCTGAATGTTTCTGTGCTGAAAGATGCGGAAGCTTTTCTTGGCAAGCCGCTGGGAGAACCGTTCTACCGCAGTTTTCCGGAGTCTGTAAAAGAACTTTCTCCGAGAGATCAGTTGATCGACCGTCTGCTGCATTATATGCAGACCTATGGAGAGGGTGACCACGAGACCAGGCATTTCTCCATCATCGAAGCGAAGATGGCAAAAATCCCGTTCCGTGAAAAGGTAAATCCGAAGACTTTTGTAGTGCTGGACGAGACTTCCGCATTGAAAGAAGCGATGTTGATCGCAGACCATATCCTGGCCGGAAGAACCGCAAGTGATGCGGATCTGGCATTTCTTATGGACCTGATCTGCCTGCAGAACTATGTGCCGGAACAGATCGCATCCAAGCAGATCCTGGCAAAGATCCTTCTGAATCTGCGTGCTGAGAAAGGCGTAGATATGGCGCTTTCCTTTGTGGATCGATATCACGCTTTTAGCATCAATGATGTACTGCGTGTTCTGGGCTATGATACTGCAAAAGAGAATCCGGGGAAACCGGCATTTAAGAAGCTGAACCTGTCCAATAAAGACCGGAAATTCTATGCTGCTCTGATCGAGCATATCGCTCTGCAGTGTGACAAAGACGAGATCGAGACGGCAGTAGAAAAGCGCAAAGACTGGAAGGGGCTTCTGCATCACCTGCACTTTGCTCCGCATTCTTCAAAGAGTACGCTTTTGGTGAATTCGGTGTTCGATGATACCTTAAAGAGCGTTTATTCCGAAGTGGAGAAGCTGTTTGAGGCTGGGGATTATCTGGGCTCCGCAAAGGCATTGCAGGAAAAGAAGGGCTCTACCGCACTGCTGCGTCATTTGAACCGCTATCTGTCTGCAACGGAAGCAATGTCTGGCACCAGAGCAGAGATCCTGGATCTGGCAGTACAGAGTTCGAATCCAGTAGCAGCAATGCAGCTGGCGCTAAACTATACGATGGGCCAGGAGACGGACAGACATACCATTATGTACGATTATTATGGGGCTTCCCGTGTGTTTCAGGACAATCGTACCATTCGTCCGCAGGTAAGCAAAAGAAACGGTATCGAGATCGCTGATACGATCCGTATGACGCTGCAGGAGAGACTGCGGAAGAATAAGACCGACCAGAAATATTACATCGATCCGCAGGCAAAGAATGTGGCTCTGCCGCTGTGGTCTTCTGCGCAGGCTGGGTTTGGTGTGATGAATACCGGTTCCCGTGTAGATCTGCCGGCAGAAGCAAAGGTAGTTCGTGCCTTCGTATACTGGGAAAAGGAAGCGGATCTGGATCTGTCCGGTATGATGATCTCACGCACCGAAGACCCGGTGGAATTCTCCTGGAGAAGCGGCTGGGACCAGAGCATCGTTACTTTCTCCGGTGATGTGACGGACGGTGTAAAAGGCGGAGCGGAATACTTTGATATCGATCTGAAGGAGTTGAAGAAACAGTATCCGGATCATAAGTACCTGATCTTCTCGGTCAACAACTTCTCCGGTCATTTTGGCTCTTACAAGGAGTTCCCGGTAAGAGCCGGCTACATGCTGCGGGACAAGGTTTCTTCCGGAGAGATCTTTGAGCCGAAGACTGTGGAAAGTTCTTTCGATCTGACGACGGATGGATCTATGACTGTGATGTTCGCACTCGATCTGGAGACCAACCAGCTGGTGTGGATCAATAAAGCCCCGGAAGGCGGCCGTATCGCAGCTACCACTCCGATGTCGGTATTCTTTAAGTATATCGATGCTGCAAAGCTGTTTAATGCGCAGTGGTTCTTCGAAAACATTGCCGGCAGCCTGGTAGACAACCCGGAAGATGCGGATGTGATCGTCGGTTTTGAAAAAGCGCCGGAGGATACCGATAAGACCTATATTGATCTTCGGGATCCGAACGCAGCAACAGTGTTCCTTGGCAAGATCGTATAACATATCCTAAAAGGGCGGATCTCCTTTTTCGGAGATCTGCTTTTTTATTGATTTTTCATATAAAATCAAAGGATATCTTACAGAAGCGTTTTCAGAACATAATGATAAAGACCTTTGATCGGAGGTAGAGATATGGCATTTCAGAAATTATTCGGAGCTATGGTAACATCCGCCCTGGTTGTGGCGATCGGTGGTAACAGCTGCGCATCGATAGAGATTTCTACTCCGGAAGCAGTTCCCACAATCGACGCCGCTCCTGTGGCAGAACAGCTGCAGGATATTATTGATCACACAGATTTTGGCGATACTTACTCGATCCAGCAGATGGGTGAGACGATCGCTACCGTCGGGCAGGATCTGGCCGGAGAATACGACGGTACTTTTGAGCAGGCATACGTAAGGTATGTGGTGGATGGCGATACGGTCGTGGTCAATATTGATGGGGAAGGCGACTGTAAGATCCGTATGATCGGCATCAACACGCCGGAATCGGTGGCTTCCCAGGAATATCTGGATCGGACCGGAAAGGAAAACACGGAAGAAGGTCATATTGCTTCCGATTTTACCAAATCCCTGCTGGAAGAGGGCGAGATCGTTTATCTGCAGAAAGATACTTCTGAAACAGACAAATATGACCGGCTCCTGCGCTATGTATGGACAGAGATCCCGGATGATCCGATGGATTTTGAAGAAGTATCAGAATGTATGGTGAATGCGATTCTGGTAAAGGAAGGCTATGCAGAGGCAATCTACTATGCCCCGGACGGGATGTACAAAGACTATTTTGACACTCTGGAAGAAGAAGCCGGGGTGTTCGACAAAGATTAGGAGGATAGTTAGATGTCTAACTTATTGATGACAAATGACAACCGGAAGATTGATTCGGTAGCTCTTTTAACTCCGCAGGAATATTTGGAATACCGGGAGAATATCACCCCCATTCAACGTCATGGTTATTGCCCATGGAGATGGTGGCTTCAGAATACTGAGCCGCAAGAAGGAGAAATGGCTCTTGTCGTAAATGAAAGTACAAAATATTATACATCAAATTCTGGTAAAGTAATACCAAAAACACCGGATATGCCGCAAAACGGCGAGATCTTTCCGGATTCCGTATATGCCGTTTGCTATATCCGTCCGGCACTGCATATGACGGATCTTAAAATTGGCGAAACGCTCCATTTTGACGATCAGACTTTTACAGCGATATCGGATCAGATCGCATTATGCGATTCCGATATCGGGACCTGTCAATATACAAAAGAGCTCGATATGGAAAAAGCAGCCAAATATGAGTTTTCGGAAGCAAAAAGACGTATTGAAGAGTGGATATGGATGTATGAAGCTTTCAAGTCACAGCAGGAAGAAAGCAAGCGAAAAACATATGGCGGAGAGCTTTTTGGGCCCTTTGCAAACATAAAAGCCCAGATCCACGAAAACGAAGATGGAGAGTCTTTCTTTATTCTGGATGAGGGCGATGATTTTATTGAGATGGAATCCACAGTAGAACCGATAAAAGTCTGCCGGTATGAAAATATGTGGGACATCTCTTCCGACTGGATCAAAGACCGGATCGTTACATCTTCTTCCGTGGATATCGATAAGGATGACATGGCAAAGTTCGTGTTTGAGCATATTCCGAAAGAAACCTATCAGACACTGCGGTATCTGATCTTCATCAAGGATGACGAAGCCGATTTTGACGAGTTATTTGATCAACTGGAGTCGATTACCGGCTATCCGCTGTTAGAAGTCCACGATTTTCCGCATGATGACCAGCTTGGGATCACCTGGACAGTGGACTGCTGCTGCGTCGTACATGTTGGCAATATCGAAAAAGAGATCGATCGGATGGTTCGTGATGGAGATATCGATGAATGGGAGCGGGCGCCAGAGACCGAGATCGGTATTATGACGACAATCGCACACGAGCTGCGACATCTGCAGCAGACTGATCTGTTTCTGCAGTCAGATGTTGTTTTTCTTCCGGATCCGGAAGAAGATGCCGAGGAGTTCGCAAGGCAAACCATGGATCAGATCCTGGGGTATTTCGAGCCGGATCTGAAAATGTGAACTACCAACCGCCTAAAGGCAGTGAGCTTCCGTTAAAGCGAGGAAGCGGAATTGGGCAGAGATTAAGAAAGAGAGGTATGATTATGCGGAACAAAGATGAGATAAAGGATTACAAGAAAAAAGCGCAGAGACTTGATGCTATGCATGCCGTGCTTGATGAATATTTGATAAACCATATTATCAAAACGCTGAAAGAAAAAGGGTTTTGTGTCTCCAAAACAGATTTTGCTATCGCTTGTCTTAATCCAGACGATTTTAACGGATCGATTGTATTTCAACCGCAGGGAGAAGAGATTACAGCTCTTACAATCAAATGGGGCTATGCAAGAGGAACAGACTACAATGATTTTTTGGAAGCGATCAAAAAGTACATAAAAGAGAAAGAAAACGATGAAATCGACCGATGATTCCGGTAAAATAGTATTTCTCATATATCTATAATAAAGGGCGGATTTTCCTAAGAAAAGGACGGTACTGTTTAATGAAAAAAGTTGTTGATTTGCCGGAAAAACATGGAAGGCTTGGTGATCTGGACGAACTCTATAATAGGATAGATGGATTTGTTAAACATTACCAGCCGTTGATAGATGACAATGCACAACCAGTTATCGATGCAATTTTAAACGGCATTAAAGAATCTGATACGCTCGTAGAATCCAGTGATAAATTGGGCGGTATCAAAGAGATTGACGATGAAGAAAGAGACAGATAGTAATACTCTAATCTTATTGGATACAAACAAAGCAACAGAGGTGTCAAACCATTATGAGTAATTTAGATATAGCGGCATTTCACCCGGGCTATTACATAGCAGACGCCATAAAAGATATGAAAATAAGCCAGGCTGAGTTTGCAACACGGATGGGAATAACAGAAAAGACCTTAAGCGAGCTGATAAATGGTCGGGTTAATATTTCTAACGATTTGGCTAAGAAGCTTTCTGTTATGATGGGAACAAGCCCTGAAGTATGGTTGAATTTACAGAATACATATGATCAGAAGCTTATAGAAATTGTGCAAGATTATAAGGTGCTCTCTTATTATAGCGAGGAAGATGGCTGTTATTTGGCTCAAATTCCGGAATTTGCAGGATGTATAGCTGATGGTTCAACTCCAGAAGAAGCTATCAAAAATGTCAAAGACTTAGGAAAAGAATGGATCGAACTTGCTATTGAGGATGGTAAACCTATCCCCGCTCCTACTTGTAATAATCTAGCTAATATCACAACAGAGGAGGAAGATCATGCTACAGAATTACCGTGAACTTTCTGATCTGCAGCCGATGACGATTTTTGTGGGAGAGAAAGAGATCGAAGGTGAGTTTACAAACCTGCGGGTAGACCGGGATAGCCTTGGAGAAGGCAGATATGCCTATGATCTGCAGGAAGGTGAAGACGGCGAATTTTGTGCATTAAAAGAGTCTGTTATCGTAAATCACGGAGGTACTTTCATCACAAACGAAGAAATTGATCTTGGTCCGGAAGGATGTCTGGAACTCGGGGAAGACAAGGATAACGACTATTCTTTCTAATGTCGTACCCATTATACCGTCAGCTATGTATGAGATACCGCCAGACCGGCGGTATTTTTGTGCCTGTAAAATATTGTTTTTCATATAATAAAAAGCAGGAAATAAAAGGGGGTTTTATGAGAGAAATTTTTGCAGTATGGGATAAAGACAATAACACGATTTCCGGGGAATATTCGATCGACGACATTATCTTAAAAGGAAATGAATTTCCGAAGAACCGGGCGTTTTTAGCCAGTTTTGGTGTCTATGGGGACGAAAACAAGCCGGAGTATCTAAGAGATGATAATCAGGTTCTTATCAAAGAATTTGATGTTTTAATGCTTGATATCACAAAAGACCTGATGAATACCACTTTTTCCAATTCCAACATCGGAAAAGAGCTGGCAGAACACCCGGAAGTAAAACATGTTATTCTTGCTCTTGGAGAGCGGGAGCAATTCTGGGAATTGTTCTATGCAGATCAGGATGGTCTTGTCGGACAGTGGGAAAATGGAGAGCCTAAGCACGAAGCAACAGGAAGCGGCACTCTTTTTCCCACATATCTGGTAAATAAAGGCGCCTGTGTTCAAGCGAATTTAAAGACACAGCCGGATTTCATTGCCAGCCGACTGCGGCCGTTGGAGAGCGAAAAAGAGCTATAGCGTCAATATAGAAAAGGAGTAGGATATGCAGGAAATCAAATGCCCGAAATGCGGTGAGGTTTTTACGGTAGATGAGACCGGCTATGCTGCGATCGTAAAGCAGATCCGGGATAAGGAGTTCCGTAAAGATTTAGAGGAATACAAAGAGCGCCTGGAAGAGTCCCACGAGAAAGACAAAGAGATGGTCCGGGTGAAAGCGGTGAGCGAGTACAAAGATGCTCTGGCAGAAAAAGACGCAGAGATCGCCAGGCTAAAAGCGGATCTTGGCAGTTCCAAGAAAGACCTGGAGCTTGCTGTGGAAAAAGCCGTGTCGAAAGAAGAGAAGAAAGGCCGGGAGAAAGAAACCAAGCTGAAAGAGCAGCTTTTTGCCCAGAAGAATGAATACGAAGGTCTTTTGCGGGATAAAGAGCGGGAAGTGGAATACTATAAAGATCTGAAGCTCCGTATGTCAACCAAGATGGTTGGGGAGACTCTGGAGAGGCATTGTGAGACCGAATTTAACAAGATCCGTATGGCGGCTTTCCCGAATGCTTATTTCGAGAAGGATAATGATGCCAGGACCGGCAGTAAAGGAGATTTTATCTTCCGGGAGGAGCAGGACGGGGTGGAATTCGTCTCCATTATGTTTGAGATGAAAAACGAGAACGACACTACTGCCACCAAACACCGGAACGAAGACTTCTTTAAGGAGCTGGATAAAGACCGCCGGGAGAAGGGGTGCGAATATGCGGTACTGGTATCAATGCTGGAAGCGGATAGCGAGCTCTATAACAGTGGTATCGTAAATGTTTCTTACAAGTATCCGAAGATGTATGTGATCCGTCCGCAGTTCTTTATCCCGATTATCTCCCTGATCCGGGATGCGGGCTTAAAATCCATCGAATACCAGAAACAGTTGGCAGAGGTAAAGAACCAGAATGTGGATATCACGCATTTTGAAGAGGATCTGAAGACTTTTAAAGACGCTTTTGCCAGAAACTATGAGCTGGCCAGCCGCAAGTTTATGACGGCGATCGAAGAGATCGACAAGACGATCGACCATCTGCAGAAAACCAAAGAAGCTCTGCTTTCTTCAGAGAACAACCTTCGTCTGGCAAATAACAAAGCGGAAGATCTGACGGTCAAAAAGCTGGTAAAGAATAACCCGACGATGGCTGCAAAATTTAAAGAATTGGATGAATGACATAGCGAGACACTTCTCTTTTACAGAGAAGTGTTTTTACTCCTGTTTTTCATATAATTCCAGTGAGAAAGAATTGGAAGATGTAGCAGAAAGAGTTTATGAAAAACACATGGAAGAAAAGGAGCTTTAAGTATGTACAAATCATGTGCGTGGGCATTCAAAAATGGCGAAAAATTCGGCTATGTGGTTGTAAAAGACTACGAAACAATGACGGGCGCTATCAAGGCGGCGGAAAACTTCAAAAATCTGGAGGCTTTCGATGCTGTGGCGATCGAGGTGCGGGAATATCCCAAAGAGGCACACAGCCTGTTTTTTGTGCCGGCAGGTACCGGAGCGGATAATGGCCGGGAAGTCTACCGGGATATCGAGAGTCTGCAGGATGCGATCGAGAAGCGTTTTATTGACCTGCGGGAAGGTGAAGAAGAGTTTGAAGGTACGATGTCCTATATGATCGATCTGATCCTTGGTAATGAATTTGATGAAGAAAGGTATCTTCATCCGATCCTGGAGTTTTTACGGGACGATGAAGTAAATCCACTGCTGAAGAAATACGGAGATGACGAATTTTTCATTTATAAAGACGGCGGCCTGGTAAGTACGGAAGAAAAAGACCTGGACTAATGGAGGTGGACGGTATATGAACGGAGAGTACCCTTACAACAGACTTCAGACCATTGATCTGCAGCCGATGGATCTGTATGTAAAAGGCGAGAAAATCCACGGATGGTTTACCAGCTGTAGAGTGGATCGGAGCACTGTCCCGGAAGGGAAATGTGTCTACGAGCTCGAACGGGTTCCGGATATTGAAGAAATCGCTTTTTGTGCGCTAAAAGACCATGTGGATGAAAACCACGGCGGTTCCTTTATCGTGGACCAGAAGCTTGATCTTGGACAGGACGGGCAGATACCACTGGATTTTGAAGAAGAGGAGAATTACTATATGTTCTAAAAAAAACAGACCCCTTATTGCTTTTGTTGACACTCCCATAGGCTAAAGCCTATGGGATTCCAAAGAAGTCTGGAATCCATTAGGATACCCTTATTCTTTGAGGGCTTGCCAAAAGCCCGGAGCAATATGATTGCCAATTTGCTTTCGGAGACATAACCAGACAGTATCAATGGAAGACCCAAAAACACAACAAGATCAATTATGATCAGTCTACTGTCAAAATAATCACTTATGCCGGAAAAGAGGCGGGACAAAAGATCGAAAATCTTGTTCAATACCTTACCGCCCAAGGTCATTTCCCCAGTCTTTTTGGTCAAAAAAGCATTATAATTTTCTACAGAAATGATCATTTTCTCGATATCTTCGGTATATTTGATCATAGTAAACCCTCCTGCTCTTATATGAAAAACAATATCTTACCGGAAAACCGGTTCTATTTTTTATTTTTCATATAAGAATAAGTATAAGATCCACGGAGGTGCTTATGGCAACCAAAACCAGTCTTATTTTTGAAGAAAATGCCGCAGACAATGTATTTGCAGAAGAATACATATCGAAGGCACTAAAAAGAGCTTATCAGAAAGAGCTTTTGGTAAACAGCTCGGATGGAGGCAAACCGGAGCTGAATACCGGAGATATCAAAAACTACTTCGCCATCAGCACTTTCGGCAGTTTTGTCGGCTTTCGCCCGAACAATCCACACTGTCTGATGAACCGGGTTCTGGGCTACGTCCAGCGGGAGATCAAAAACCTGCCGGAGGATGTAATAGTTGTCGCAAAGCTGTGCCGCAGTGGAAAACCGTATTTTGACATTGAGATCACAAAAGACGCAGTGAACTGCGTGAATGAATATGAGGCAAGGTTTAACGGTTCTGCCAATATCATGAATGACGGGATCGATTTCGTCTGCGTGCCGTTGGAAGAAAAAGTGCGGGTGCGGGTAGATGATGAGCCGCTGTATTCTCAGGAGGGCCTGTATAATGTATTCCGCCAGGGAATCCTGCAAGGGATCGTAGAGGTGGAAGAAGATGAGAAAGAAGCTTATATCAAGATCGGCCCGCATGTCTTCCGGGTGGAAAACGGACGGGATCAGGACCTTCCGATGGTACTTGGTGAATTTTTCTTATCCGCTGTAGAAGGTGCAGATTATATGCAGCTGGAAGAAATGGCAGATAGTGCGGATATCCTATTGGAGATGACGGTACTTGGCAACAACTCAACCCGGTCTTTGGAAGAGCTGATTGTAGACATTGAAAACCGTATGATGGAGATGGAAGAAAATGGATGCGCAATGGAATACGAGTGAATACCCATATATCCCGGAGCCCGGAGAGATAAAGACCGATGCTCTTGGACTGACCTATGAAAGCTATCACGGATACAGTATCTATCCGTATTTTTATGGCGGATACTGCATCAGCGATAAGGGCAGCGATATCTGCAGCAAGAAAAACCGGCCGAAAGATCTGATCGAAGCCAGACTGTTCTGTGATAAGCATGACGGGACCTATGAAAAGCGCATTATGCACGAAATCACAGAAGAAGATCCCAGCCTGGAAATAAATATTTAATTCTGCCAAAAACCATCTGTTTCTTTTATGAACGGGTGGTTTTTTTTGATTTTGTGGTGAAATATTATTTCACATATATAGATATGAATACAAAAAGTATCATATAAAGAAGCTGTATTATAAGGAACAGTAGAAGAAAGATGATGGAGAGAACAGTTACGGCGAAGGAATGTCCGTTTTGCCACATCAAAGGGGAACGGATTACGGTAAAAAGCAGATACAGAAAAGGTACAGCTGGTAAGCTTATGTACTGGGTTGAATGTGGCTACTGTGGTGCTTTTCAGCCCCATGACGATCTGCATGGGTTCAGAACGCCCGAAAAAGCGATCGAAAAATGGAACAAGGTTTCCACGGAGCATTCCAAAGGAGAATAACTATGGGAGTAACGATATCGGCAACACATTCATCATATAGCTTTGATATGGGCTATGGCGGGTTTGGCAACCTGCGGAAGAACATTGCATTGGCTCTTGATGATGCTTTTGGCAATATGTATCTTCAGTACGCCAAGTGCGTAACAGAAGAAAGCCTGAAAGCAAATGATAAACGCTGCGAAACGATAATCAACGAAAAGGGGCTGGATAAAGAATGCAAGGATGTTTTGGATTTTCTGTATGCCCCGGATACCGATGGCAAGATCAGCTATAAGACCTGTAAGAAGATCGCAGACCTGCTTGAACCCTGTATGTCGGCACTACGTAATAAGTGCTTCCGTTATGCAGCATATGCCGGGCACGACTATGAAGATTTCGTAGCATTTCTTCGGGAATGTTACCGTTATCACAGGAATATGAGGTGGTATTGATGCTATATACAGTTCTGATCACGGTATTTATATATTCGCTTATTCTGACCATAGTAACACTATATAAGGACTCTTCCGGTTATTATATGGCGGATGATATAGATATCCTCACGGCGGGCCCGGTATGCTGGGTGTTGGTTCTTATCATCATGTTTCTTAAACCGTTTTTTAAGGACAGAAAGAAAAAGGAAAAGCAATATAAGCCGAGATCCTCTAAATATATACAGAAAACAGTAAAGAGGATCGTAACGGTTTATAAGAAGCATTTAAGAGGCGATGAAACGGATTATATTGATTTCTCTATATATCGGGGAGATTGTAATTTCGATGATACCTACGGCTGGGATGTGCTTATGGTTAAAAGAGCCAGATATGAGTTTATAAATAACCGGTTTGAGAGGCTTATGTGGCATCAGAAAGAGGAAACAGTAGAGGAATTAAAGAAATACTTTAGCGAAGTTAAGGACTATGACGGGTATCATAAATCTCCGGTGTATGTGGTTAATGAGATAACATGAGTATAACAGGTTCAGACAAAAGATTGATAAGCGTAAGTCGGCCATAGAGATGATGAGGAGCTGAAAAATGAATGGGAACAGCTGGCGTATAAAGCTTAATGACAATGGACAGGGGTGTTACAAGAATGGAAAGCGGTTCATGGTATTCTGCCCCTTCTGTAAACATGAAGCATATTATAACAGGCATTATGATATATACATAGAGTTTGATTTTTGTCCGTTCTGCGGCCACAAGATGAAGAAAGGTGGTAAGGAATGCTGATACTTCCAATTAAGAAAAAATGGTTCGATATGATATTATCCGGCGAGAAAAAGGAAGAATACCGGGAAGTAAAACCATACTATAAGGCCAGATTCGCAAAAATATTTGAGATGCATCCGTATTCATATATCCCGACGGGGTTGGATACCCATGAAATCATGTTCCGGAATGGATATAGTGGCGATTCGCCATCCTTTATAGCAATCTGCAGCCTTGATATAAAGCAAGGCAGAGAGAAATGGGGAGCAGAGCCCGGTGTTGATTACTATGTACTTACTATAGTGGATATAAAGTCGAAATGAAGAAGAGGAGTCATATATGAAATTCATCTATGGAGATCTGAACAATAAAACAGAATTAGACAAAACCGTTTGTGTGTTGCATGAAAAAACGGAGCAGTTTGAGGTAGATGTGAGACGAACATCAAAATATGAAAAAAAGCCGATTATGATTGTGAATGCCGGCATTGGTATGATGCTGATCTTCTTTGGAAAGAATATGATCACGAATACGGATCATCTTTCCTATGGCGGACTTATCTTTGCAGTGATAGCGTTCGCCATGATTATTTATGGTCTTTTTTGGATCGCAAATATCAGAGAAAAATGCATCAAAATATTAAAGCGATTGAAATCTTTGTGTGCCGATCTGGATAAAGAGGATATTTTTCCCTGCCTGCAACTGGAAGAAAAGATCTGTCATTATGAAAAGAACGAGATCGATTTTAAATTGCTCGTGGAAACCACGAAAGACCTGACAAAGATCACTGTAATGCGGGAGAGCTCCAGAATAGAATCCGAGGATCATGTGGCAACTTTTCTGAATATGGAAAGCAATGATTATACGATTTCAAATAAGACTGCACATAAACTCTTTCCGTCTCCGGAGGTCTGTGATTTTTCCTGGATTGACGGATACGCAAAGAAACTGACAGAAAATATCCGTCAGCTGGTAGACTTCAGCGGCGATATCGCACAGATCAGAACGATTTCCAAAGAAGCGCTACAGATCGAACAAAATAATAATGAAGAATCACAGGGAAATAAATTATGAAAAATAATGTCAAAATCTTACGAATATCCCAGTGGGTTTCCATATGGATTGCGCTTGCATTAGCTACTGTCAGAATTATTACTACTGCGTTAGGCGTTATAGATCCAAAAACAGATAATGTCTTACGCATACTGCTTTATACTTTCTTGCTGTACTGCGCCATCGGTGCAAAAGTTGTTGCCAAACTGTATGAAAAGTTCACTCCGGAAGATGTATTGGAAAGAGAAATAAAAGAAGCAAATGCTATGGGGAAAAAAGAGGAAAGAGATGAAGATACTGATAATTCCTGATGTCCACTTAAAACCACATATAATTGATGAGGCTGCGCAGTGTATGTGCTCCGGAAACTACGACATAGCCGTGTTCCTGGGGGATTTTGTAGATGACTGGGAGCAGCAGAGGAACATCAAAGCATATAACGATACTTTCGATGCTTTAGATGAGTTCCTGCGGCAGTATCCGGATACCCTGATCTGCTATGGCAACCACGACCTATCCTACGTCTGGGAGGAGCTGGAGACCGGATATTCCGCTTACGCACACGATACCGTACTTACCAGGCTTCACGAAATATACAAAAACCACGGTACCAGCCGGTGGAAGATCGTTCATAAGATTGACGATGTTTTATTCTCTCATGCAGGGATCACAGTGGAATTTCTGAAGAAGAACCGGTTGTCAAAGAAGAGTACGGATGAGATCGCAGCAAAGATCAACGAAATGGGCAAAGATAAGCTGTGGCACGATCCGTCCCCGATCTGGGCAAGGCCGGGGAATTATACCTTCCACAATGCCTGTCTGCAGGTAGTCGGGCATACCCCGGTGTCACAGCCGACCTACTACCAATCGCAGCGTCTTTTGGTCGCTGATAACTATTCCACCTATAGTACCGGGAAAGCGATCGGCACAAAGCAGATGGTCTGGGTGGACACCAAAAGCCTGGAAATGGGAGTAATAAACGATACTTTAAGTGAGATGGGCGGTATCCGTATCACAAATCATATCCTGGGGCACCCGATATACCAGGAGGGCCAGATAGTTATATTCCGGACACACAAGGGGCTGCAAAAGGGTAAGATCGCAATCGTTGACGCCTATGGGGCAGCCGGCCAGAAAGAGGAGCCGTCCTACGATATTTATGCAGAAGAAGATAAAGCGCTGTATAAGCACATCCGGGAGTCTGAGATCTCTGCATCGCAATGCCGGAAAAGAGACAAAAGGTAAGAACAATGACCTATGATGATTTTCAATTTGAACCGAAGGCCACCATAGAGAATGCAGAGGTGAATCTGAACCTGTAGAAAGAGGTGATACGATGATTTATGTTACGGGGGATACCCACGGTGATTTTCGCCGTTTCAATAAGGAAAATTTTCCGGAACAAAAGGAGATGACAAAAGAGGATTATGTGATCATCTGCGGAGATTTCGGCGGCATTTGGGCGGTTGGTAAAGAGGATAAGGAAGAGAGATACTGGCTAAAATGGCTGTCTGAAAAGAACTTTACGCTGCTTTTTGTCGATGGTAACCACGAAAATTTTGACCGGCTCTACGCTTACCCTAAAGAGGAATGGCACGGCGGTCTTGTTCATAAGATCCAGGATAATGTCCTGCATCTTACGCGTGGACAGGTCTTTACGCTTGAAGGCAAGAAGTTCTTTACCTTTGGCGGGGCCAGCAGTCACGATATCAGCGGCGGAATTCTGGATCCGAACGATCCGGAATTTAAGAGAAAGAAGGCGAGACTGAACAAAGGAATGCGTCCGTACCGTATCCGGAATGTCAGCTGGTGGGAGCAGGAGCTTCCTTCTGATGAAGAGATGCGTGAAGGGCTTAAAAACCTTGCTCTTAATGACTATACCGTAGATTATATCCTTACGCATTGCTGTGCAAGCAGTACACAGGCAATCCTTTCTCACGGGGATTTCAAACCGGACCGTTTGACGGATTATCTGGACGATATCCGGGCAAAAACAAAGTTCAAACGCTGGTTTTTCGGGCACTATCACAGTAACCGCTATGTGAATACCGAAGAAGTATTGCTGTATCAGCAGATCACCAGGATCCTATAAGGCCTACCCCCGTTTCTTTATCAAATTTTCATATATAGGTGAAAAACATGGACAACTTTTACATCTATAAATGTGAATACAAGAAAAGAATGAGGAGATAGAGCAATGATCACGGAAAAAGACGAGTTGGACCAGAAAGTATTGTGCGTCCGCACTTATGCGGAAGAAGATGTGAATATCTGGACGAGCGGAAAAACCTACAATGCTCACCAGCACCGCAGCGGTTCCTGGAGTATTGAGACGGATCAGGGGAATATCGGTCTGGTACCGGGGTCTTATCTGATCGATAAGTTCGATGATAATTTTGTGGATGTAACCGAAAAAGTCGTACTTTCCGATGTACTCCGCTACTGTCTGGAGAAAGGACTGATCACCGCTGAAAAAACCGATGGTGTGATGTCGCTGAATATTGAAACCGAGGGGTTCAAAATAGCGTATGCGTTCCCCGAGGAAGACGCAGAACTGCTCCCGGATCTTTTGGAGAATAAGGAGTACGCAATGATCTCCTATATGTCCAAGCAGCTGATTCAGGCCAGTAGCGGCTTCTTTACCTATGAAAAAGAAGAGATCTACAAGCAGTTAATGGAGTATTGCACAAATGTCCCGGTATTGCACGATTTTATGGAGCAGGAGATCGAACATCTGAAGAATCCGCCGGAAATCGAGCCGGAGGATCCTGCGGAAGAAAATCTGGATATATAAGTATTCGGAGGGTGTTATGAGCGTAGATATGTGGTATGGCGACAAAATAGAGGATATCGATAAGATCGATATTTCATTCTCGGATGCTGACTGTATATATCGTGGCAACTGTTATATCGGCGGCAGGATCGTCGGCGATTACAGCACAACAGATTCTTTGGAGATCGAGCGTACTTTTTCACATCTGCAGTTTGATTACGGAGATGAGGAAGAACCGTTTGAAAAATAGGGGGTCTATATGAACGATATTCGTTACTATAATAAGGAACTGGATATTGACGGTACATCCGAGGAACTGTTCCGGCAGGTATCCAAAGGATATTTTGATGATAACCCAGAAGCAATGGGTAAGATCTCCGAGTTTCTGGACGGAGAAGGTATGGATCACGAGGCCAGATATGTGCGGGCAAACATTGCATTATGCGAAGAAGATCGCAAAGGTCCGTATTCCGACGACCATGCGATTGCGTTTTATGCTTTTCTGGCAGAACTGGAGATGTGTAAGTCCGAAGGTTGCCCGAAGAACTATAAAGTTTCTCTGTCGGAACTACAGGATGATTATGAGATGGAGAACGAGACCTTCTCTAATGTCACCATAAATGGCAGTTATGATCTCAACGATGACACCGTTGTCTTTTCTGTATCTGAGAGCAATCCGGAGTATAGCAAGGATAATGCGGTAAAATTCCCGTATGATAAGGTAAAAGACTGGACGGCGGAGGATTTTGATAAAGCGATGAACGAGATCCTGTACTACGCACCGGCAAACTATGAGGAGGAAAGAGAATGACGAAAGAAGATAGAACCATCACCGGAGTAAAATGGAAGTTAGAGCCGGGCGATGAACCATTTGCAGACGATTTCTTCCTGCCGGAGACGATCATTCTGCCGGAAAATGTTGTTTCGGAAGCAATCAGCAGGGGCAGTGAGGTGATCGAGAACTATCTTACAGAAAAATACCGGTTTACCTGTGCCGGATTTGATCTATCGGAGTGGTTAAAAAGCCAGATCGAAGAAGACGGCCCGGAGCTTGGCTGACAATGAATATCATAATATTTTGACAGCAGTCAGAACACTGCTGTCTTTTTATATATCGCAAAAAATTATTTTTCATATAAAAATATAAAATTATAAGCTTACGGGTGTTGACTTCAAAAATCCGGCTTATGAGATCTTTGTATAAGGCGGGAAAAATATATGTTTGGGAATTTTATCGATGTGATCATAAGCGTTTTAGCGGTTCTGGGACTCCTGATGATTCTGCTTGCATACCGGAATGAAAGGCGCAGACTGGATTCCGAATATCAGATGCAGGAGGATTGGCTGGAGGAGCGGAAAAACGCTTCTAAAGCGCCGGCAGATACCAAGAAAGGGGCAGCAAATGGCGAAGATACTGATTGTGGATGATGCAGCATTTATGCGGATGATGCTGCGGGATATTTTAACAAAAAATGGTTTTGAAGTGATCGGAGAAGCTGTAAATGGCGCTGATGGAGTGGCAAAATATAAGGAGCTATCCCCGGATGTGGTGACAATGGATATCACAATGCCGGAAATGGATGGTCTGGCAGCCCTAAAAGAGATCAAAAAAGTAGACCCGTCAGCCAGAGTGCTTATGTGTTCCGCAATGGGTCAGCAGGCAATGGTGATCGAAGCGATTCAGAATGGTGCCAAAGACTTTATTGTAAAGCCGTTTCAGGCAGAGCGTGTCAAAGAAGCAGTCAATAAGGCACTGAGGTGAGAATTATGAAAGACGATATTATATCTACCGAGGCTTATAAAAAATGGATCAATGGTCTTTCGGAAAATAATTTTGACAGGCTGACTATAACTGTCGAAGGTGATGAAGCTTTGGATGCGGTAAAAGCATATTACACCGGAAATTTTCTGGATTATATGACGATGACATGCTATCTGATTAGCGGCATTATAAATATTCTTCCAGACGATCTTTCTTATAAGCTCAAAGCAAGTGGTATGGATCCGAACGATTTTGCGATTAACCTCATCACAAAGTGGCATAAGGCAATCCGGTCGCTTATTGATGAGACTTGTCAGAATCTGGAGGATACAAAACCGGTCGATATGAATTATCTTTTAAGCCGTTTTGAATACCCGGACGAATATGAAATTCCTCCTGTGATCCTGGAAGCGATCGAACAGCTGATTGAAAAAGCACTGGAAAAGGTAAAAGGACGCTCACGATAAAGGAGATCTATGAAGAAAATCGCACTTGAGGATATTATTTTCATTCCGGAATATCACGAAAATCAGATATATAGCTATCACTCCGGAAAGATTGAGGAGGATGTCGATAAGGAAAGTCCGATCGGAGGACTGATCATGTCGATGCACGACCGAGATACGGAAGAAAAGCTCGGGTATGTTCATTTTATTATTGCAGAATCCGCAGATTTTATCGATATGGATGGCGAGTCCAGTGAGCTCGGAATGGCTTATGTGGCTGCACGAGATTTTACCTATGGAGATGATGAAGAGGCGGATCTTGATTATCCGGATATCCTGCATATTGCAGATGTCAGTATTCTTGATGATCTTAAGAATTATTGGAAATATCTGATTGCAGGAGCTGTTTTGTCTACCATAGATTTTCTGGGATGGTCAAAAGATGTGGATTATAACTATATCACATCTACAGACCTTCCGATCGGCTTTGGGCTGCCGGAAGAGATTGATATTTCCAAGACGAAAGAGCAGATATCAAGGGTATTAAAAGAAATCGGTTTTACCGAAATACCGTACGAAGAGACGATCTACAGTATGTTCTGCTGCAGAGTGGGAGCGATCGAAGAGCGTTTTGAAGAGGTATGTAACGAGATCAAAGACCTCGAAGAAAATATAGTCACTAATAACATTAAATAATATTCACCAATATTAAAGGATAATAATAAAAATGATAATTCAAAGAGTAGAGAAACATAAAATTAAACAATCAAATCCTTATTATCCTCTTATAGATGGATTTTGCTTTAGTGCAAAAAATCTGTATAACCACGCCAACTATTTAATCAGACAAGAATTTGTAAGTAATGGAAATTGGTTAAGATATACTGACTTGGATAAAACATTAAGAGCAAATATAGAATATCCAGACTATAAGAATATGCCTACAGCACAATCAGCACAGCAATTATTAAGGTTACTTGATAAAAATTGGAAGTCATTCTTCAAATCTATTAAGGATTGGAAGAATAACAAAAACAAGTATTTAGGAAGACCAAAACTCCCTAAGTATAAAGATAAGAACGACAGATATGTGTTAATACTTACCAACCAAAATGTAAAGCTGAAAGATGATATATTACAGTTTCCAAAAGTATTTGATGGTTTTATGATTAGACCATTATTCGTAAACAAAGAAAACTATGTATCATTTCAACAAGTAAGGTTTATACCCAAAGCCAATCATATTGAATTGGAGGTGATTTACAATGTAGAGATTCCGGAAATAATTGGTAACAACAACAGATATTATAGTATTGATATAGGCTTAGATAACTTAGCAACCGTAACAAATAATTTTGGGGAACAACCATTTATAATAAACGGTAAAGGTCTGAAGTCTGAGAACAAATACTATAATAAATTGTTAGCTCACTATAAGTCAATTGCTATGAGAATGAACAAGAAATATTCGACAAAAAGGACACAGAGTATAACAAAGAAAAGGAATCAGATTGTTGATAACTATTTACATCAGGCAAGTAGATATATAGTTGATAAAGCTCATAAAGATGACGTTTCTATGATTGTTATAGGTAACAATAAAGGTTGGAAACAGAAATCAGAAATGAACAAAAGAGTTAATCAATCTTTTATACAAATACCATATAACAGATTGATAGAGATGATCCAATATAAAGCCGAAGAATATGGTATATCTGTAATGCTTGCTGAGGAAAGTTACACAAGCGGAACAAGTTTCTTAGATAATGAAGAACCTATAGAGAGCAATTACAGAAAAGAAAGGCGTGTTCACAGAGGATTATTTCAAAGTAATACAGGAAAACTTATCAACGCTGATGTAAATGGGAGCCTACAGATTCTTAAAAAAGTATTCCCAAACGCTTATAACAATAGGGTAGAGGGTGTAGCGTTACATCCATTTGTAGTAAATGCGTGTCTTGTATAAGGATATGAGATATGCAGAGAACAATAAATATTATGTTTCTTTTAATACTTTTTAATAATAAGAAAGGAAATAATAACGTGTATGGAACGATTTGCGGAGATACAGTGGGATCCGTCTGGGAATTCAATAAAGATAAGCCGGATTTTGATTTTGAACTCTTCCCGCCCAGATGCGGATATACCGATGACTCAATTATGACGATTGCCGTTGCGGATGCGATCATGAAAGCCGGTCTGGATGCGGATGAGACCACAATGAAAGATCAGCTGGTAGGGTCGATGCAAAAGTGGGGCCGCAGTTTCTGGACCGGCTATGGGCAGCGATTTATCGAATGGATCCATTCGGAAAATCCGCAGCCGTATAATTCCTGGGGAAATGGATCCGCAATGCGAGTTGGAGCGATCGGATGGCTGTACAAAGATCAATCTCTGGAAAGAGCAAGAGAAATTGCCAGATGGTCGGCAGAATTGACCCATAATCATCCGGAAGGCGTAAAAGGAGCGGAAGCTGTTGTATCTTCAATATGGCTGGCACTGCACGACAAATCCAAAGACGAAATCAAATCTTATGTTACACAGGAATTCGGATATGATCTGGATCTGGATAAAGAAGCCCTTCGAAAAGATTATACTTTTGATGTAAGCTGCCAGGGGACCGTTCCGGTAGCTCTTTTTGCTTTTCTGCTTGGGAATGATTTCGAAGAGTGTATCCGTTATGCGATCTGGTTTGGCGGGGATTCGGATACGATCGGAGCGATCACCGGCAGCATTGCAGAAGCGTTTTACGGGATCCCGGAGGAATTAAAAAGACGGGCGGTAAAAGACCTGCCGGCGGAAATGCACGATGTGATCGATCGTTTTAATGAGATCTGCAAAGGTATCAAGCAGGATATTGTGCATATCAGTACCAGTGGCCTGGAGCTGGCACTCAAACGGATCACACTGCTTTCCAGAGCGGAATATGAAAAACATGAGAAGATCCGGCCGGCGAATATCTGCTGGTGGCTGTCGGACACAGATGAAGTTTACGAAAAGTTGGTGGACGTGGTGCGCCCGACCGGCGAAGTAGATGCTGCGTCTCCTGCAGAATGGCTGGGTATCCGGCCGGTACTGATCTTAAACGCTCGCAAAACCAGTTCGTTTTTCCTGTTCAAAAACACCAAGGTGCGGAAATTTACGCTATTTGGGTATGACTGGACGATGATCGACGAGAATAAAGCATTGTGTGATTCCGTGATCGATCATATTGATTTCGGACATACACAATATCAGTATTCCAAAGTGCGGGAATATCTTAAAAACTGGTATGAAGAGAAGACAAAGAAGTATCGGTAATGATTTTTGAAAATTTTTTCATATAATAGGGATAGAGGAGAATACTATGGAGAAAAAAGGATCTGCAGTTTTGCAGTATATTGAGCTTTCCAAAGGATATATCGAAACCAGTGTGATCTTTGTTCCGACATATGACCAGTATCGTATGCTTACAGAACTTTCCAGATCCCAGTTCGAGCAGTATCTGACGGACAAAGGTCTGTCTTTGTATACGGATCCTGCGGTTTTGAAGAATATGCTGTTTGAGAACGCTCTGCAGGAGGTCAAAAAAGATCCCTGTTATCCGGAAAGCCTTCAGACCTGGGCAAGAAAAGTTTTGGATAAAGCAGAAAAGATCAAAGCCGCTCTGGAAAAGAACGGGTATGAAGATATTTCTGTTTCGGTAAAAGAGGATTATCGCATTAAGATCTCGCCGATGGCAAACGGGATCGAGCCTCCGAAGAAGCTGGAGGATGTGGATTACTTCTTAACCCATGATTATCTGGTCGGCGGAAATTCCTGCCTGTATCTTCTGGCGGCAGACATTGTAAATTACGATACTCTGCAGAAAGAGCAGGACCGTTCCGAAGAAGATCTCCAGGCGTTCTACGAGGAGAAAATCTCCACATTTATTCACGATCCGGCAGAGACCTGGACGACAGAACAGCGGGATGCATATGATTACTTCTCCGACTATCATAAGGATGTGTATGGTCATCGTCCATATAACGGCAATAATGAGTGCCAGAAGAAAATGAACAAGAAAGTGCAAGAAGAAGAAAAAGAAATGTAATTTAAGGAGTAAAACCCGAATGGAGGTGAAAAAATGATCCAGCATAAAAATGAGCAGTTTGATCTTTGTCTTTATAAAGGCGATAGTGAGCATATGGTGTGGGATCCGAGAAAAGAAAGCTCCAAAGAGTATGAGCATAAAGAAAACAGCTATGGTTATATACTGACAAAAGAGCCGGTATATTCTGCAGAAATGACACTGAAAGACTTTGCCTTCCGGGATGGTGACTGCCGGGAGCGGTATCCTGAAGAACTGAAGTGGGATATTGATATTCCGGCGGATGCAGATCCGGAAGATGTTAAGAAGATGGCGCCAGAGATTGCTAAGAAATTTCTTGAAAACTACCAGAAAGGCGACAGCATCAATGTGGCATTTATGGCAGCACATGCCGAGGTTTATGGAAATTTTGCAGAACAGAACTGGCTGGGGATGGATAGTGATGAGAGAGATCTGTAAGTAGGGAGGGGCTGAAAGCCCCGTATGGCTGAGACAGCCGAAGACAGAAGTAAGGAGGTGGAGAATAATGGCCCCGATCTGTTACGACCGGGGCTGTTTTTACCTGGTTTTCATTACCAGTTCCATCATCCTGGCAAAGTATAACAAGTCAGAAATATCCGATTCGGAAGGCCGGCAGGCACTGTTTAATGCATTCATATAGATGAGGCAGCCTTTGACACGGCTTTCCGCCATACGATAAACCATCAGGAATCGCAGCTGGTTTTCCTGCATATAGGTGCGTATTTCCGGTTCTGCGATATCGGTATAGTCTTCTGTAATCCTGGAAAATAAGCTATTCTCGTTATATTGCCCGTTAAGACCTTGCAAAAATGGGAATTCTCTTGTGGAAAGGTCAAATCCGTTTTCGTTTTCCGCATTTTTCTTTACTCCGTAACGGGAGTCTTTTTCATCGTCGTAGGAGATGTAAATTTCATCCAGGTTATACGCCTTTAAGATCTCCGACATTGCAGTATCGATATTGGTGTTGTCACACATCAAAAACCGGTCCATCAGATCCATGATCAGCCGGTTTTTCATATTTTCCGTATAGATCCGCTGCGGCTGCAGAGCGACTGCTTCTTCTTTGTTACGGATCGCAGCATGTACTTCCGGCGTATAGATCACATAGCGGTTCCGGCCTTTTTCTTTTGCACGATAGAGCAGTTTGTCGGTAAGAGAGAAGAGTTCTTCATAATCGTCCGAATAATCCGGATACAGAGTAACCCCAACGGAGATCGTGATATGTAAGGCATCTTCCATAGCCGCATACTTTTCTTCGATCGTTTCCCGCAACTCATTCATAACCACACGCAGAGCAGGGCGCTCGTGGATCTGATCCAGCACCAGCATAAATTCGTCTCCGCCGATCCTTCCAACACGACCCTTATCGCCTATGATATCCCGGATCATGTGTGCCACATCGATAATGACTTCATCCCCCTTCTTATGTCCGAGAGTATCATTCACACGCTTAAAATGATCGATATCCAGCAGTGCAAAATAGAACCCTTTGCCAGGGTTTTCCACCATTTCATGAGCATAATCCGTGATGGACTGTTTGTTATACAGACCGGTCATCGGATCATACAGCGCAGAGTCTTTGACCTTGCGAAATGACTGGATATCTTCGAGTTCCATCTGGATCTGACCGCTTTCGTCATTTGCTTTCTGCAGATTAGCGGCGTTCCAGTTTAGTTTTCCTGTGGAAGTGCGCATACGGAAACAGCAGAGATTGCCTTCTCCTGGGCCAAGAGCGAAAAGTGCGTTCTTTAACAGCATCAGATCCTGTGGCGGGATGATATCATCCAGCATTTTCAGACTTCGCTGCCCAATATGCTCATAAAAAGCATCATCGGTTTGCAGAACACGCAGATTATTATCTAAAAGCAGCTCATACCGGTTATTCTGCATAAAATATCCTCCCATCTAACATCCCGATACATACCCCTGGTACAAAAGCATCTTCGTCTTGACATCCACAGCGCCGCCATAAAAACGGTCCAGGACCTTTTTAAACAGCCAAAGATCTTCCTCTTCCTCTGCAGAAAAGAGGAAGAGTGTGATGGAAGACTGCAGTTTCAGATTATCCGGATATCCAAAGACCTGATCGATATTCGCCGGCAATTTCAAGAGCTCCCGGCACAGTGTCCGCAGATTTTCTGCCAGATACCGATCCTCCAGATAGGCTTTTGCTTCCTTTTTGCCGGAGATCCCGTAGATTTCAGACATCTCAGACTGTCCAAGTCCCCGAAGCTGCGGGAATATAAACCACATCCAGTGGGATTCTTTTCTTCCCTGCCGGATCTCTGATAAAGCAGTAGAAAACCATTCCTGCTGCTTTACCACAAAACGCTCTATATTATATGGATTGTTTACCATCTTTCTTCTCCCTTGCTATTTTCTGGGCCAGAACATCACGATCGCTGCGATCAGAAACAACAATAGTGCCAGTCCGGCACTGATGATCAGTGGCAGGAAGCAGTAAAACCAGCCCCAATCGATTACTCTGGTCAGTTTCAACACCGCAAAAATGATCGTGAGTATCACTCCCAGACCACTGATTTTAATATCTACGCTTACTTTCATCATTATTCTCCAAGCATAAACAGATACCAATAGCCATCTTCGATTATATAACGAGGTTCTTCAAAACCTTCTCCAATATATACGCAGATCATCGGTTTAAGATCATCATCATATTCTACAACAAAAAGAACCTTTTCCCCGTTGATCAGGAAAGCCGGATGCGGGATGATCTTGTATTTTCTTATATCATCGGGATCCTTATCCAGATTTTCACTTCTATCATAGATTATAGCTTTAGACGACCTGGGGAGATCATGCCTTAAATCTTCTGGGACATATCCATATTTGGTTCTTTCAGCCAATCGGTTCATATATCCGATCAGATTCATCATGTCAATATTGATGTCTAAATCTCTCATTTTATACCTCCTTTTTTTACCTGTCTGCTGTATTATTTTTCATAAGCAGCCTCAAGCTTGTCAAAATCGACCTTAGCAATTCCGTCTCTCAAATACGTGGAAAGCGTTAATTTTCCGACGATATATGTGATCGCCAGACCAAAAGCGCCTGGGTATTCTTCCGGATATTCATCCACCATATCCTGAAGAGCTTCTTCGATCGTATCATAATCACCACGTCCCAGGAGCATAACCGCTTCGATACCAAGAAGCTGCGGATAGGTACACCATTCCAGCATTCTGCAAAGACGCTGCAATGACTCCGGCGGAAAACTGGAGAGATCACCCAGTGTAACCCTTTCGGATGACCTCTCTTCCTTTTCATATTGCTCTGCGAGTTCGATCACTTTTTCCAGGACATCACGATTTAATCTAATCTGATCCATCGTTGTCTCCTTTATTACTTCATTCTCTGTACTGCATCCCTTGCAAGCGGGCTGCGCACACTGTTTTCTGCGTCGAACTGGATGATTGCTGCCATCGGGCTGGACTTCATACATTCCATTGCATAGACCAGGCCGTTATTCTTGCGGTCCAAAGTCGGCTGGTCGATCTGGTTCGGATCCCCGCAGAGCACTACCTTTGTACCGGTACCGGCTCTGGTGATCACATCGCGGATCATTGATTTGGAAGCATTCTGGCAGTTGTGGACAATTATCCCATCCGGCTTATCGCTGTTTTTGTATTTCCGTTGTATTCTTCCATTCCCACAAACAATAAAATTATGATTATCTTCCACTTCGATATCATAAACAAGCGCTGTATCTTCTTCGTCAATAATATCTGTGACTACTACAACCCCGGCATCCAAATATTTGTTATCCCATTCGTATTTGTCGCATTCACAGTATCCACCAATTTTGTTTATCATTGAGTCATGTACATACGCAGATATATTTTTCACCAGTGCTGGCAAACCGGCCTTCAGAATATTTATCAGAGTTCGCCCTTTACTATGGACAACACTGTTTTTGACACCCATAAGATCGAGTTTTTCTGATAACTTCTGCACATACTCCTCGTCAAAAGAATATGTGGAAATCTGTAGACATTTGGTTCCCGATTTTGATGTCCAATAGGATCCATCATCCATGATCCAGATGGCGATCCCTCTCCAATCGAGATCACTAATAACCCATTCGGGAATAATCCCACTTTTTTTTCTTTTTAAGTCATTGTGCTCTGAATAAAAACAGGGTGTTGATCCAGCATATTTATCTCTCATATTAAATCCATTGGGTCCCGTATGCCCGATCTTTGTCCCGGGAAACATAGATGCTTTCCATTCAATATATTCTTGCTGCTCCATGCTGTGGACAAATTTTATGCGATAAGAATGATCATGAATATGATCTATGCCACCATCTCCCAGGAAGGATCCGATAAAAATCTGCTTTTGATCATCATTCAGCCGATACAAGTTTTGCAATGTAGAAGGATGGGTCATCATTAAACCATCTCCGATATGCAAATCTTCAGCTTTTTTCCACCCAATAGTTGTTAAAAATGGGTGGTTTTTTGTGCAACGAACCTTCCTATTACCAGCTTTTACAGTAATATACTTCTTTTTGCCTTTACACTGCGCGGACAGAATCTTTTTGTTTTCAAATTTGTCTTTATCCGTGTTGTAGGAAACAACCTGAATATCTTCCCCATTATTGATACGCCTGGTAAGTTTTTCTATTGTTTCAACACTACCGTTCGCCAACAATACAAGCGTTTCTCCCACAAAGCACTCATCGCAGATCAGATAAGTATTCATCAGAGACCGTCCACGAATAAAGGATAATGCCAGGATCTCAATGATCTCTTCATCGAACAGGTAATCCATTTGCAGACGGACTTCCTCCGGAGTTGCTTTTTCCTTCCCAAATCCGGCCAGCAGGATCTTCAGATTATCATAGTACGGTGCCAGAAGCGGATCCAGCTTATGCTTCATATCACCCGGCAAGAAGCCCATTTCTGCGAAACCGCCGGCTGACGGACGGCTGATGATGATGCGGTCGTATTCGCCATCAATATGTTTTAAATGCTTCTGCTGGGAAGTGTAGGTCTTATCCAGGCCTGCCGCCAGGGAAAGCAGCGTCTTTGCGGTTCCGGCCGGTCCGTTCATTACCACCAGCGGAACTTCCTCGGCAGGAGCGGAGAGTGCCCATAATGCATAAGACTGCATTGCGTTTTTCGGCTGCAGACCATTATAAGAGGACTGCTTCTCCACCAGGTGTAATTTTCCGTCATAATAAACCGTGAGGGCGGACTGATTGCTGCCGGTAACCCCATCATCCTTTAAAGTAACGAACTCTTTGTCGAAGATCGTGATCCGTTCACGCTCCTCACCATTTACCCGGTTGAGCGCAAAATCAACGACCTTTTTCTCATAGATTTCATCGATCGCTTTTGCCGGCAGGTACTCGGTACGATGCCCGGTATACCCGGATTCTTCTACCTGATCATTACGATATCCTTCTACTTTGACGCCGCATGCGGTTGCATTGATCCGCATAGAAATGTCATTGGTTACCAGGATAACCGGTTTCTTCGGATTTTGCTTCGTTAAATGAATACAGGTAGAGATAATGCGGTTATCCGGCACCTGGATACTGAAGCCCTCCGGCAGGTATTCCTGCTTTACGCCATCCGGTTCGATCATAAGGACCCCTTTGTTCTTCAGACGAATCCCTTTGATGATGTCACCTTTCATTCGGAAATCATCCAGGATACGGCAGCATTCCCTTGCTTTGTACCCAATTTCACCCGGAACCGTCTTTTTCTTATCCAGTTCCTGCAGTGTCGTACCGCTGATGATGACAATATTGTCGGAAAAACCGTTGATCATCGCCTTTGGGTCGTTCAGGATAATGTTCGTATCCAGCAGAAAGCGTTTTACCATATTTAATTTTCCTTTCCGGACGATATTTTTGCTGTTTTCAGCCTTTTCCATCCTACTTCTATATGAAAAATAAGATTTTACGCCAAATTCTTTCCCTCCGAAAAAAATAAAATCTGATTTTTCATATACATACAAACATAACTGTGGCATATAGGAGTGCAATTTCGGGTTTTTTAAGGAGAAAAGGGATGAAAGAGAAGAAATATATCTGGGACGCTGATCTTGGGACGCTGAAAAACCGGCAGAAAGAGCCGTATCTGGATACGATCCACAAATATATCGAACAGGACGGTATTGATATATCGGATTTTATTCTGACGGATTATAACTGCGGGTATTGGACTTTTTCGGATATTTTTATGAAGGATCGTGGATTTCTTTTGTATTATGATCCGGAAGAAGTAATCCGTCCGATCCCGAAATATCTGATCACCGATCCTGATACCTCGGTATCTTATTCCTTCTCCGCATCCTGTATCGGCGAAGCCTATGTAAAACACAACAGGATATCGGTAAATGCGCACGATCTGGTTGTGCTATTGCTTTCCTATCAGAAAACCGAAGAAGAACGCATTAAAAATGCGATCGAGATTGCACAGGCCTGCGGATATGAAAAAGCCTCCAGGATCACCGGACTTACGGTAAAATGCATCAAACGCTATACCTCCGAACAGAACACACCGGTTGTACTCCCGGCCGAAACTCCGGGAAGTCTGTTAAAGAGGGAGCGGGAGAAGAACGGCTATACCCAGCAGCAGCTTGCAGATCTTCTGCATCTTTCCAGAGAAGCCGTTTCCAAATACGAGAAGGATGTCAATCAGTTACCGCTCTCTGTAATGAAAGATGTTTCAGATATCTGTAATACGGATGTATTTCATAATCTTCTGGCAGGCAGGATCGGCAGTAAACCGAATAATCTGCGGATCTTGCGTAACGAGCGGAATGTACGGGTGGTGATGTCCGGCGAAAAGTGCATCTACGGCTCAATTGCCTAAATAAGTGTTTTTTAGATAATTATAGATAATTAAGGGAGTAACGGTTTGTTACTCCCTATTTTTGTATTTTTTAGGATTATATAAACATAGGAATAAACCCTATAGGGTTGCTCGTGTCCTATAAGGCTTATTCATAAGCACAACAGAAGTATCAACAAGAAGAACCCGTCATTGTCCTTCATAAATCTTGGGATATTTTCTTCCCGGCAGTCTTTGTGGTACGTTTCGTACCGTGACTTTTACCGCTTTTCTTTACACAATGGGAGTATGGGTGTTTTGTGCCCTGTAAAACCATACATACAAAAAAAAGGAGAAAAGCGTATGAAAAGAAAACTTGTTACACGGCTGCTGAGCGGTATGATTACTGCAACAATAGCAGCATCCTCTTTTGCCCCGCAGGTGTTGGCGGCAGAAGATGATTTCACGGATATCCTCGAAGAGAGCTTTGAAGCAGAGGAGGACGTGGAAGTGGAAGAAGATGATACCGAACTGGAGCTGGAGACCGAAGATACGGAACTGGTGGGAATATCAGCATCCAGGAGTTCTGTCAATCTGGTAGTAGGTGCGTGGGCGTATATCACCATTCATACCAACAATGACGAAACTTTTACCGTTTCAGGCGATTATAACAGTTCGGTAGTGGATCTGAACTGGGAAGTCGGCAGGGAGTGGAATAACGGCTCTACGATCAGTATGAAAGCAGCCGGCGCCGGTAGTACCACGGTTACTGTAAAAAGTTCGGGCGGTGAGACGACAAAGATCAATGTGAGTGTTCACGACCGTGTATATGTAAACGGAATAACACTTAGTGAGCGCAGCCTGGATATGAACATTGATGATACTCCGGTAGTTCTTACTGCATACACACAGCCGTCCAATGCGGATAACAAGACAGTTACCTGGAAGGTATCCGATGAGTCCGTAGTCAGCTTAAGTGAAGTTACCACAATCGATACTACAAGAAGATATGTGACTCCGCAGGGACCTGGTACCGCAACTGTAACAGCGATCTCCGATGACGGACATTATGAGGCAAGCTGTACTGTTACAGTAAGCGGGGAGAGAATAGACATTACCGGACTGGAAATGGAAAAGCCGACCGTATATGTTGAAGCAGGCAAAACCAGCCAGCTGAATGTTCTTATCACACCGGATAATGCCACTCACAGGACGCTGAAGTGGACATCCAGCGCTCCGAGAGTGATCGCTGTCAATGAAACGACCGGCCAGATCACAGCATCCCGTGCAGGAGAGGCAGAAATCACAGCAGCAACACAGGATGGCAGCCTGAGCGCTACCTGTAAGGTAATTGCATCCTATCAGTTTGTGGATGTGCAGAGTGTTACCTTAAACAAGACAGAAGCCCTGTTAAAGCGTGGGGCAGTCGAGGAGTTGAGTGCTGTAGTGGCTCCGGAAAGTGCAACCGATCAGGATGTGGTATGGAGAAGCAACGATCCGGCAGTCGCTACTGTGGATGCAGATGGCAAAGTAACCGCAGTCGGTGACGGAAAAGCAACGATCACCGCACTGGCAGGAAACAAGACTGCGACCTGCGCCATTACCGTAACTACTCCGGTAGAGAAGATCACCCTGGAGAAGGATGAACTGGAGTTAAAGGCTGGTGATACGGTTAAGGTCGTTAGCACTGTTTCTCCGGAGAATGCAAGCAATAAGAAGCTTGTCTGGACTTCCAGCAACACTTCCGTTGCAACAGTATCTGAGGATGGTACGGTAAAAGCAGTCGCACCAGGTAAAGCCATTATCAGCGCATCTTCTTCCAACGAGACGATCTTTGGCAATGCATCTGCATCCATGATCGTGGAAGTAAGCGAAAATGCGGTGGCAACAACTGGCGTATCTTTGGATAAGACCACTCTGGACCTGGTGATCGGAGACACCTATTCTCTGACAGCATCTGTTCGTCCAGAAAATGCGGCTAACAAGACGGTTACCTGGAACAGCAGCAATCCCGAAGTCGCATCTGTGGATGAGAGCGGCAAAGTAACCGCATTAAAAGCCGGCAGTGCTTCTATTGAAGCAGCAACTGCAGACAACTATACGGCACACTGTATGGTCTCGGTTTCTGAAACAGCAACCGATCCTGCGGAAAATGTAGTAAATGAGGTTAAGGCTCTTCCGGATCCTTCGGAGGTTACGATCGAGAACAAAGAAGCGATCGAGAAAGCAAAAGAGGATTACGAAAAGCTGACCGAAAAGCAGAAGAATTCCCTGAGCGAAGAGACGATCCAGAAACTGCTGGATCTGATCGCAGCTCTGGAAGCTATTTCCGGAGATGATACCGGCGTGAAATTTAAACTGAACGAAGAAACCGGCCTCTGGGAGTATTTTGTGGATGGTGTTCACGATACCGAAGAATACGGTTTTGTGGATTATGAAGGCTACAAGTTTATTGTTGCCAATGGCGCTGTTGCTCCGGTAAACGGCCTGGTAATGGACCCGAACGGTGACAAATGGTATTTCTGCGCAGAAGGCCAGGCGGTAAAACACACCGGACTCGTTATGTATAACGATGAATGGTTCTATGTGGACGAAGGTGTTCTGGATACCGGATTAAATGCGCTGGTTGGTTACAATGGCGGACTGTTCTATGTGGCAGCGGGCCGTATTACCAGAGAAGTTTCCGGACTGGTTCTGGATCCGAATTCTCCGAGCTGGTATTTCGTAGCTTACGGTGAAGTGCAGAACCACTACACTGGTCTGGCTGCATACAATAATGAATGGTTCTATGTAGAAAACGGCCGTCTGGCAGTGGAATACAGTGGAACCGTAGAGTATGACGGTCAACCGTTTACCGTAGTAAACGGTATGGTACAGAGATAAAAAGATATCTTGGCGTTCCGGTCGCATAGTGTGACCGGGATGTCTTGAGCATAAACAGCTGAAGAATCAGCATTTTTAGAAAAGGAGAGTGTATATGAAAAGAAAATTTGTAACCCGTTTGTTAAGCGGTGTCACAACCGCAGTTGTCACCGTATCGTCGATGGCGACACCCGTTATGGCAGCCCCGGAAGACGGTACAGAAAATGTGTCCTTCGAAGAGGATGAGGAAGAGTTCGTCGATTATCTCGAAGAGAACTTCGAGGAAGAGGCCGAAGACGAGTATGTGGAAGAGGATGCCGTGGAAGAAATCGCAGTAGAGGAAGAGGATGCTGAAATCGTAATGGCCGGCTCTTCAACGATCCGCACAAACCGTACCACAGTGTATGCGATCAAGGGAAAGACAACGCAGGTAGATATTATGATCAGCGGTGCAGCTGCAGAAAGAGATGCGGAAAACCATACAACCTATGCGCTCACCACGAGCATTCCGATTGGTCTGTCTACAAAATCACTGGAGGAAGACGGACAGTATGACAGCGGATCCGGAAATGAAACGTACTACGAGCATGTCATCAACTGTAGCAAAGCCGGGACTTTTAAGATCCAGTATGGCACTTCCGGAGCGTCTGCAGTCGAAGTGACGGTCATTGTATACGAAGAGAGTGATGTCATTAAGATCGATCAGACCGATTTCACCTTTAAGCAGGGGCAGGAAGGTGTAAAGACATTTACTGTGACATCGACTGGCAACAGCAGTTATCATTATGATTATCCGGACGGAAGCGACAATACTTATACCATTGATGTTGATCTGGTAGAAGGTACCAGTAGTTTCTGGTTTTCTGAAGATTCCGGACAGATGGGAAATCCCGTTGCATTGGTAGATGCAGACAGAGTAAATAGCTGCCTGAAGTTCTATATCGGTGAAACCGGTACAACCAGCGGAAAGATTGTAGCGTACAGCTCTTCCTACGGATATGCTTACATGCCGATCACGATCACGGTTCTTCCGGCAGATGTTCTGGTCAGTGGCGTTGCTCTTAACAAAGCCACGCTGGATATGACTGTCGGCGGACAGCAGACCTTGACAGCAACCGTATCTCCTGCAGATGCAACCAACAAGAAGGTAATCTGGTCCACATCGAATGCTGCAGTAGCAACCGTGGATGAAAATGGTAAGGTTACGGCAATGGCAAAAGGTTCGGCATTGATCACAGCGACTACCGAAGACGGCAACAAAACGGCCAGCTGCGCAGTATCCGTATCCGATGCAACCGTGAGCGTAAGCGGGGTGTCCCTGGATCAGACAAGTCTGTCTTTAAAGCCCGGTGATATTGAGGTTCTGACGGCAACCGTAAGTCCGACAAACGCATCCAATACCAATGTGACTTTCAGCAGTTCCAACACATCGGTAGCAACCGTAAACAATATCGGTATCGTAACGGCAAAAGCGGCAGGTACTGCAACGATCACCGTAAAGACCGCAGACGGTAATAAGACCGCAACATGCACTGTAACAGTAAGCAATCCTACGGTGGCAGTAACGGGCGTGATCCTGGATAAGACATCGGTATCTCTTGTAGAGGGCGATACGGCAACGCTGCAGGCGACGGTATCTCCGTCGAATGCAACCAATAAAGCCGTAACTTTCACAACCAGCAATGACCATGTTGCGACCGTAAGTGCCGGTGGTGCGATCGTTGCGATAGCGCCCGGAACCGCAACCATAACGGCCACTACCGCAGACGGCAGTAAGACTGCAAACTGCCTGGTAACTGTTACTGCAAAAACCGTCTCCGTTACCGGAGTTACCTTAAATAAGACCATCGCCACTCTGACCGAAGGGGAAACACTGGCTCTGACAGCAACTGTTGCTCCTGCGAATGCAACAAATCCGGCGGTTACCTATACGAGCAGTAATGCGGATGTAGCATCTGTAAGCGCCGATGGTGTTGTGACTGCAAAGGCAGCCGGTGAGGCAATGATTACGGTAACAACAAAGGACGGCAGCAAGACAGCGACCTGTAAGATCACTGTAAATGCGGCGACAGTAGCAGTTACCGGTGTTTCACTGAATAGAACGACGACTGCTCTGGAGGCAGGTGAAAGCGTTACATTGACTGCAACTGTGGCTCCGTCTAACGCTACCAATCAGGGTGTTACATGGACTTCCGATAACATCTCTGTTGCAACCGTAGATGCAAACGGTAAGGTAACCGCAGTCGCAGCAGGAAACGCAACAATCACCGTTAAAACGGCAGATGGTGAGAAGACTGCTGCATGTTCCGTAACTGTAAAGGCAAAATCCGTTGCAGTAAATGGCGTGAGCATCGATAAGAAGGAAGTTGAATTGAAGATCAGCGACACAGTGCAGCTGACCGCGGTAGTATCTCCGACAGATGCAGATTATCAGAAGATCAGCTGGAAATCGGACGATCCGGCTGTAGCAAATGTTGACTCTACTGGTAAGGTAACCGCTCTGACCGCTGGTTCTACCACAATCCGTGCAACAGTTGTAGAAGCAGACGGACGCGACTATCTGTATAACGCATCATGTAAAGTGACTGTAACAGGACAGGAAGCAAACACCGCAGAAAAGACGACGGAAGCAATCAACAATCTGCCGAGTGCAAGTGATGTTAAGCCGGAAGATAAGAATGCAATCGAGCAGGCAAAAGAGCAGTACGATAATCTTCCGAAGTCTGAGCAGGAAAAGGTTGCTCCGGAAGTAGTACAGAAACTGAATGATGCTATCGCAGCACTCGAATCTGCATTGGAAAAGAAAGAGGCTGAGGATACTGCAGCAGCAAAGGCAGTTACCGATCTCATCAATGCTCTTCCGTCCGCAGATCAGATCACTGAAGCAAACAAGGATGCCGTACAGGCAGCTAAGGAAGCCTTCGAGAAACTGACGGATGATCAGAAAGCAAAACTGGACAACAATACCGTTAATAAGCTGGCGGAAGCAGTAGAGGGACTGAAGGATATCATCGCAAAGACGGATGAGGAAAAAGCCGGTGCTGTAGCAGAGCAGATTTCCAACCTTCCGGCAGCAAGTGATGTAACCAAAGAAAATCAGCAGGAAATCGAGCAGGCAAAGCAGGACTTCGAGAATCTGACGGAAAGCCAGAAGGCTCTGATCGACGATGAGACGGTTAAGAAACTTGAAGATGTAATTGTCGCACTTAAAGAGGCGATTAAGAACAGCGAAGAAACCGATGCTCCGACCTTTAAGTATAACGAGGAGACAGAGGCGTGGGACTACTATGTAGGCGGTGAGATCGATTACGACTACTACGGATTTGTGGACTATGAAGGCTACAAGTTCCTGGTGGCAAACGGTCAGATCGCAGCAGTAAACGGCCTTGCAATGGATCCGAACAGCGATCTCTGGTACTTCTGTGCAGAGGGCCAGGTGGTGAAACATACCGGTCTGGTGATGTACAACGAAGAGTGGTTCTATGTAAAGGATGGTGTTTTGGATACCGGCCTTAACGCATTGGTTCCGTACAACGGTGGTCTGTTCTATGTAGCAGCAGGTCGTATCACCCGTGAGGTTTCCGGTCTGGTACTGGATCCGAACGGCTCCGGCTGGTACTTTGTAGCGCTCGGCGAAGTGCAGAATCAGTACACCGGCCTTGCAACCTACAATGGTGCCTGGTTCTATGTAATCAAGGGTAGACTTGCCGATGATTACACAGGCGTTGTTACTTACGACAATCAGTTGTTTAATGTCGTAAACGGTATGGTTTACTAAAACCATCCGATTACGGAAGGGCGTTACGCTTTTTCCTTTTCTCCATGGGGCTTCGCATAGAAATATGCGGGGCTCCTTTTTTTAATCTTGGTGATTTTTTATTTTTCATATATCAACAGAGGGGTATTTACCAAGGTTTATACAAAAAAAAAGGAGAAAACCAGGATGAGAAAAAGATGGGTTGCGATATTGCTTACAGCGGTAATGCTTGGTTCTGAAATGAGCGTTTATGCCGCAGAAGAAGATACCGAAGATGTGGAGATTGTTGAAGAAGAAGAGTTCTCTGATCTTCTGGAGGAAAAATTCGAAGAGGAACAGGAAGAGGAAGAAGAAGTTGAGTACGAAGATGTGACCATAGAAGAAGACGCCGAAATCCCGGAAGAGACTGAAGATATAGATCTTTACGAATCCTCAAGGTTTCCGGCGGCCTATCCGGCAGCCTATAAAGATGACTGGCTCTTCTATATGCAAAAAAATTATCCGGCCACCAGGGATCAGGCACCGTTTGGAACCTGTTATGCGCACGCAGCGATTGCATCCGCTGAATTATGGGCACTCAAAAACGGTATTGCAGATACCTCGGTGGATTACAGTGAGGCGCATCTCGGATATTGGATGTGTCACGAACTGCCAATCGGTCCTGCAGATGGAAAAGACCGCCTTGTGAACGGCTACAAAGAAATGACCGGCGGTGGGGTATTGCCAAATATAGTTAATACCTTGTCGCACGGGGTTGGCCCGGTTCCCGAAAGTGTTGTCCCGTATTCCAGGTACGGCGAATTATCAAATGGTGCGGAACTGGACGATGCTACCGCACTCCAGCATGAGTTTCGGCTGGTTGGGGTAAAGGAACTGAATGATATGGACGAGATCAAAGACTGCATCCTGCAGAACGGTTCCGTCAATGTCTCAATGAACTACAATGCCTGGTATGGAAATCCGGACCGTAATAATGCTTATTATTACACGGAAAATCCGGATTACCAGAGCACCAATCATATGCTGGTGATCGTTGGATGGGATAACAATTATCCGAAAGAGAATTTTCAGGCCAGATATAATGGTTTTGAGAACCGGTGGATGGGCGGCACTCCGGAGCATAACGGAGCGTGGCTGGCAAGAAACTCTTCCAGCACCGAGGTGTTTGAAGGCGCAGCATCCTATTTCTGGATCTCCTACGAAAGCAAGCAGATGTACTTCCGCAGTATGGAATACTCGGATGATCTGACTTATGACCGTGAATACACCTATAACCAGGTTGGTGATGTGATGGGCGGCGCCCCTACCGGAAAGATCTTTGCAAATCAGTATGTTGCAGACAGCAACTGCCGTCTTGGTGCTGTATCGTTTCTTACCGGCAGTTATACAGAAGCGTCGGATTATGAAATGGATATTTTCGTATCAGAAGAAGAAATCTCTATAGAAGATCCACAGTCTCTGGCATATCATACAAGTGGTCATATCTATGACGGCTTTGGGTATTACCGTCTGGATATTGATCCTGTTTATCTGTGTGAGGGCGATCATTTTCTGATCCGTTTTTCCTTCCCCAAAGAGGGTGCATATATTCTGGCGGAATCCGACAGTTCTGGTGCTGATGGATATCAGGTGCAGCCAGGTTCAGCACCAAACCGGTCCTATCTGCAGTGGAGAGGTGCATGGGTTGATGTGGGGGCTGTCCGTAAGTACGATATGCTGATCAGTGCCTTTACGGATGAATATGTGGTTTCAAGCCAGCCGGAGAACGAAAGCATTGTTGAAGATCCAGAACCGAAGGTAATTGAAGAGTCGAAGGAAGTTATAGAGCCGAAGGAAGAAACACCAGAGCCAGAGCCTGAAAAATATACCGGTCTTTGTCTGCAAAACGGAAAATGGGTATATATGACCGACGACAGGATCGATATGACAAAATACGGCTTTGTGACCTATAACAACAACCGTTTTCTGATCGCAAACGGCACAGTTGCTCCGGTAAACGGTTTGGCGATGGATCCCGACAGTGGCATCTGGTATTTCTGCTCTTTCGGACAGATCTGTAATTATTCCGGCCTCGCTATGTATGATAACGAGTGGTTTTATGTAGAAAACGGTCGGTTAGATACCGATTTTTCCGGTCTGATCCCGTATAACGGCAGCCTGTTCTATATTGCAGCCGGAAGGATTGTGCGGGAGGCAAACGGTCTTGTGATGGATCCAAAGACCGGCGAGTGGTATTTCTGCTCCTGCGGACAGGTTCAGACACAGTATTCCGGAGAGGTTGTATATAATGGCGAGATCTTCTTCGTGGAAAATGGCAGACTGATCTGATCATAGTCAGGTATCGGGTGTTTCCGGTACCTGATTTTTTATTGTTTCTTTTTTTCTGGTACAAAAGTTAAAAATTATTTTTCATATACTATCAGAAACGAACAGGAGGGTTTATGGCAGAGAAAATGGATCTTTTCGGAGAAGCCAGTCCGACTTATCAGAAACATCTCAAATATATGCAGTCTGTTATCCCAAGACTTTTAGAGGCGGAAACAGTGGTTCACGAAATCAAGAACTCTGCAGAATGGACCAGAAGCTTAAATTACTTCAATGTCCTTTACAAGCGTGGCAGACTCGCCTGCCGTCCGACCTTTGAGAACGGATATACGATCAAGCCGACCAAATGTATTTCGCTGGAAAAGATCGAAGACATCCTTACTCCGGAGCAAAAAGAAATCGTTTTACAGAGGATAAAAGATGCAAAGTGAAAAAGACAAAGAAAAGATCGTGGATACAATGGCGCGGATGGGAGCAGAGATCCAGCTTTTGCAGAGCGCAGCAGTCTTTACGGAATCCGAAGAAGATTTTCACGACGACAGGCCTTTAAATAAAATAGACTGTATGTTTATGAAGGTAGGAAACGACAATATCGGCATCGATGTGTTACCGGAAAGCGAGAGGGTGTAAAAATGATCAATGCGTATATGGAGTGTTATAGCTGCCGCAGAAATATGGTGTGGAGATAAAAGATGGAGAAAGAAAGAAAATTAAGACCGATAGAAGAATGTCCATATGGGCTGCATGTATTGGTAAGATTTAAAAACATCTGTCCGTCCTATTATGTCTGCTACAAAACGATCGGCTATTTTAGCAAAAAAGATGTTTTTAAAGAAGCGGATGTAGACGGAGATGCAAGCTGGCCGGTTGAAGAAGCGATCGGTTGGATCCCGCTAAACGATCTGGATGCTATTTTTGGGATCGATACTTCAAAAGAGCAGGAAAACGATAAAGAAGTTGAAAGGGAATAAGATGTCCAAGGTACAGAACGCTGATAATTTTGACCGGCATATCCGTGAAAAGAGCCGTCATTCCCTCCGCCGGAAAGAGACGGAAGATAAGAAAAAATCTCGTTTTCGTGCGGCAAAGAACGGCGAATATTCCTATGTCTGCGGCTATCACATCAAAGAAGACCGGCTGCAGCGGACTCCGGTTTATAAAGTGATCCCGGCGCATACGGAAAGCGTAAAGGAAATTACCGGATACACAACACATCGGTATTACTGGTATGACAAAGAAGGCTACGCACATCGGGATCCCCGGATGGACTACGACCTTCCGATCTACACTTATAAGACCGTGATGGTGCCGGAAAGAACGATCGTAAAACATACCTGGGAATACCTGCCGATCCGACCGTATCTTCGCCGGTATGATATCCGTAAGAAATATTTCAAACAGCTGGCTTCCAGAAAAGTACGCCGGCGGGTGGCTTTTGATGAGGAAGACCTTCGCAGCAATCGTGTGATGCTGGCGAATGGCGGGCAATATAAATTTGTACACTGCATATTGGAAGATTTTTTGTGGTAAATAAGATAGAAAGGAGCACAAAATCGTGGGAAAAAGTAATCAGAAATGGACAGAGGAAGAACTAAATTTTCTGGCACAGATGCATGCAAATGGAGCAAACACAGAAGCGATCATAGAAGCCTTCCCGGATCGTTCTCCCAGTGCGGTTAAGGCCGCTATCATAAGGATCCCTCTTTTAAAAGCAGAAAGAGAGTTTGATGCTCTTTCTCCGGAAGAGAAAATGACGATCGTGCAGTCTGTCTGCGAGTATTATATGAATCACGAACCGGAAGAAAACCTTTTGGCGGTTCTGAAAAAGCATTCGATTTCACAGTCCTACGCTGCACAGGTCTTTTATTCTCCGTCTGCAGCACAAAGGGAAGAAATTGCAGAGTTCCAGGATGCTTATGATCATTTCCGGGAGATCCATAGGATTGGATCCAGATATCGCCGTCTCTCCGCAAAAGAATGGGATATCTTAAAATCTATGGTAGACAGCGGGATTTCTGCAGAGCGTATTGCGAAGGCTCTGGATTGCACGGAAGATTATATCGGCCGTACGATCAAGAAGTATCTGAAGCAAAAGGAAAGCGAGGCGCCGGAACCGGAAGAGACTGTTTTAGACGCAGAGCCGGAGAGCATGGGCTGCCGCAGAGAGATCACAGACCCGACCATCTACGAAGAGGGAAAATCAGATCCATCGGTCTATGTAAAGCCGGAGCGTACTTTCTGTGAAGTAAATGCGGAGGAATATCTGGACTGCGCAGAAATGATGGTGGAATCTTATAATGAGATGGTATCCGAATATAACAAGCTGAAGGCAAAGCTGACACAGATGGATCTCGATCTGGATCGTGTTTCCCAGGCAATCGAACTGTTAAAGAAATAAGGGGATCCTTATGCCGGATTACAGATACAAAGATGGCGTATGGTGTAGCTTATAACGAAGTTTTTGTTTTCCTCTTTCACCTTTTCTTACGAAGGGCTGTCTGTCTCTTAGATGAGATGGGCGGCTTTTTTGTATTCCAAGTTTAATATTATTTTTCATATATCTAGTAGATGATGATAAGAGAGGAAGAAAATATGAAGAAATCTGCGACAGCGTATGCGATCAAGATCACAAAAGGATATGATGCCGGAAGGTATTATGCCGGATATGGCAAAAATCCGGTAGCTACCCTGCTCGGAGCCCAGCTGTATCGGTCAAAAAAGACGATATGGGGGATCATCCGAAAATCGGTAAGGTTTCATTATACCGAAGACGAGTTTAAGATCGTTACTGTTAAACTGACCGAAGTATAAGAGAGGTGCTTTATGGATAAGAAACCTGCATCCGCAGCTCTGCGGATCAACAAACTGGCATACCCCTATGACCGTCCGAGGATCGGTACTGTGGTGACAAAGTATGGACAATACCTTCCGATGTATGTCGGCGATAAAATCCGTGGTACGATTGCTCACGGCAGCGAAGCAAACAGCCGCTGGATCCAGGATAAGGATTACTTTCCGGACGCCAAGACGATCTACTATAAAGACATCTATCTGATCCCTTATGAGAGCCAGATCGTTTCGTTTAACGATGATCCCGCTCCACAGATCTGCCAAGGATGTGGGGAGAACTGCATCTATAAGAAAAAAGAGAAAGAAGAACCGGAAAGAGAGGATTAGGATGGCGGAGGAATCAAATAGTACAAAGCCAAACCGCACCTGGATGAAAGGCGCCCCGAAGGAAGAAGCCAGAATCGCTTTCTGCCGGTATTCCAAACATTTCGGAAATCTGAGTGAGAATCTGTTAAAACAGCACAAATGTCTGGAGAAGCAATGCCCTTATCTGAAAAAATATGAAGAAAAGGGATTCTGGATCAAACGGAAAATCACAAATGCTTTAAAGAAAAAGAACAAAAGGGGTTATGGATTTATTGTGATCAACGATAACAGATACGCCACAAACGACTTTGGAACGCTGTACCGTGTTGCGGTAAAAGAAGTGGAACTCACCGGCGGCCAGCCACCATTGATCGAGTACGACGATGGAAGAAAGAAAAATACATATGAAGGGGAGGTACAGAAATGACACAAAATTCATATATCTGCAGATTGATCCACGAACATCCGGATGATTGGCGGGAGATCTGCACAGAAAAGAAGATCAAAGTGAAGGAACAGTATGGGTATGCGATCTTCAATTACGACATTATGGCGGATTTAGGGAGATAAAACAATGAAAGATCTAACAGGGCAAAAATTCGGAGAATTGACAGTAATACGGGATACTGGAAAAAGAACTGAAAAATATCATGTTATATGGGAATGTAAATGTAGCTGTGGAAAAATATGTGAAGCAGATGGCTGCCTTATGTTAAAAGGACATAAAAAATCATGTGGACATCTACATAAAACAGTAAAACCAGGAGAAAAATATGGTATGCTTACGGTCATTCGCCTTACTGATAAACGAACAACAGACGGCAATATAATATGTTTGTGCAAATGTGACTGTGGAAAAGAAGCTGAAATCAATTCTGGTAGTATGAAACATGGCCTTGTTGTTTCATGCGGTTGTTATCATAAAATCACCGCAGCTAAAAATGGGCACTCCACAATGGTTGATATAACTAACAAAAAGTTTGGTAAATTAACCGCTTTATATCCTACAAAGGATCGATCTGGCAGTAATGTTAAATGGATGTGTAGATGTGATTGTGGAAATATGGTTTTGATAAGTACAGGCTACTTTAAAAACGGCAGAGATACATCTCGGATGTCGTGCGGATGCTCTATGTCGCACGGAGAAGCAAAAATTACCAAATTATTAAGAGAAAACAATATAAAATTCAAAATGCACTATAGAGTTTTTATTGAAAAGGAAGAAATGGTTATTTTTGATGTGGCTGTATTGAATGATGCCGGCGATGTATCATACTTTGTTGAATACGATGGAGAACAACATTTTGTTCAAAATGGAGGTTGGAATAATAAAGAAAGATTTGCCGAGATAAAGAATAGTGACGAATTAAAAAACAAATGGTGTATAAATAATCATATTCCACTGATTAGAATTCCATATACACAGTATAATGATATGTGTATAAAAGATCTTATTCCGAAAAAAGCAGATTTCTTATAATGGAGGGTACAAAATGAGTAATTGGAATATAATTTGCCAATATATAAATAGCCATAAGAACACATGGCAAGAAGATTTTGCGAATATCGGAATTAAAGTTAAAAATTCTGGAGATTTCTACATTTTTAACTACGATATTACCTGCGATTTCAACAATCCGTTATGTAGAGCAGCCAGAGGGGTTATTATAAATATAGCCGATCTATCTGTAGTAGGTGTTGGTTTTGATAAATTTTTTAACAGCCACGAATCTTATGCAGATCCGATCGACTGGTCTACCGCCAGAGTGCAGGAAAAGATAGATGGTTCGATCGTCAAACTGTGGTATATCACCGATGACCAGTGGATGTTTTCATCTAACGCCTGCATTCGCGCTGCAGATGCAAAGTTGAATTCCGGCTATACGGTGCTTGACCTGATCAAAGAGACAGATGAATTTGCTTATCTGGAAAATCTGATCAAAAACGGAGAACTGGACGAGCATAATACCTATATCTTTGAACTGGTGGGGCCTAAGAATCGGGTGGTGATCAAATACGATGAAGCACGGCTTTATCATATCGGCACAAGAAACAATGAGACCGGTAAAGAACTTGGTACCGGCCAGTTTGCCGGATTTATTATGTCTCCGAGGGAATATCCGCTGCACAGCCTGGAAGACTGTATCAAAGCGGCAGAGAAGCTGAACCAGCAGAAAGAGGACGAGGCCCTTGATCTTCCGCGCCAGAGTAATGACAGTTTTCCAAATCTTGGGAGCGGCGCCTTTCCGCGTCTTGATGAGAATGGTTTCCCAAACCATGAGGGTTTCGTGGTTGTAGATGGAAATTACAACCGTGTGAAAATAAAGAGCCCGGAATATCTGATCTATCATCTCATGATAAATAATGGTCAGATCAACAAAGAACGGGCATATGATCTGCTGACTTCCGATGATTTCAACTTCGATGCTTTTATGAAATCCGCCCCGGAATATGCCTGCGAAGCTGTTGCATATTATAATGAGCAGATGTCCCAGGTAAAAGAAGAGATCCGCAGTCTTGTGGATCGTGTGCGTGAAATGGCGGCAAATGGAAAAACCAGAAAAGAGATCGCAGAGGCGATCAAGACAGAGCCGGTCAAATTCTACGCATTTAAAGCTCTGGGCTGTGAAGAGTCCGCAGACCAGATTATTTCGGATTACGGCAGAAAGATCATGGGGTTTATCGAAGATTTTCAGCCGGCCTGCGGTTTGGAAGAGAATATCGAAGATAACGACGAAGAAAGGGATCTGTGATATCCACTACAGAAATCCAAAAAAAAAGTATAAAAAAAAGCATACCAAGTGGTATGCTTTTTTTGTTTACTTTAGGATAGCATTGATGTCTAAAAGCGTCACAAGATGCTCTCCAATCGTCCAAACCACGTACCGTTTTCGATCCATTCGATCAGTAAGTTCTTCCGGGATCTCATCTATACATCCGGCAAAAGCATATCCGTTTTTCCATACGATCGCATAATAGACCTTGTGATCGGTTGTGGGATTACTTGGGTCTGTCCGGTCCAAAACCCCGGTAATACCGACACCCAGAATAGAGCCATATACTTTTTGGCAGGCCAACGCCATTTCCAGAGCAGTTTCCTTGGAATATACTCCGTGTTTTTCAATACATTCGGCACTTACGCCACACTTGATCTTGGCCTCATTACTATAGGTCACGAAAGAGCCTTTGAAGATTTCGGATGCTCCCGAGGTATTCGTAAGCATCGTGGCGAATAAGCCGGATGTGCAGCTCTCCATAGCGCTGATACTGATGTTTTGTGCGATCAGATTATTTACCAGGCAGCTAAAGGTTGTTTCTAAAGCATCTTCCAGACGATATTCCATACTGTCACCCCTTTATATATTATAAGATGTTATCATCCTGGCAGGCAAGAAGAAATTTTTGCTCTTCCGGCTTTGTTTTCAACACTTTTTGCACCACAGAGTTTTCAGACAATTTTTCAGACAATCGTTTTGCGGTTCTGCAGAGATTTTCTCTCGCAGATGCGGCTTCACCGTCCAGCCAGGAGAAATCCACTGTATTTTCACGAAAAGTCTTTTCAACCATTTCCCGGCTCATATCAAAAGATGCAAAGTCCTGATCAGTATACGAGATCTGGTCACCAAGATTTTTACAAACAGTTGCCGAAAATTTCACAGTATAGGCATCGCCACAATGCTGAATGTCTACCTGCATATTATCCGCAAATCGTGTGTAGAGCTCCTTTACTCTGTAAGCGATATTAAATTTTTTTTGCATTCCCTCCAGTGAATCATATGCATCTTCCAACATCTTCTTTGCTTCGATATACGCAGGATCCGCCCATCTTTGTTCCATTATATGCTCGCCGATAATTCCACGAGACCAAACCAACAGTTGATGAAGGCCAAATAGAAGAGAAATGACTGGTATGATCAGGAAGGCGCTGGGCCAATGAAAAAACCAACCGGCTATATAAGTTGCTGCACCGAGTGCGAAACCGGCAGCTGCCTCCGGGATTTGAGTGTCGCATATTGGATTTAACCACTCTTCCATGGTATAAACCTGATGTTTTACCTCTCCAAAATCCAGTATCTGCTTCGGAAATAAATATTCCATAACGTCCTCCTCCTAAGTTATACAATTTGCTCATATTATTATATGAGAAACAATATTTCACCATATTAAAATAACATCAATAAAAGTGGAAGTTTTTATATTGTTTTTCATATATAATAAACAGACCACAAGGGAGGATTGTGTTTATGTATGTAAAGCCAACAAAAGAAAATGTAGAATACGCTATATCCGCAGGCTGGTCAAGAGAAGATGCCGAACGGGGTTATACTGAATTTGACTACGACATGTGCGGGATTGTGCAGATCGAAGCAATCGGTGACTGCTATCCAACGCAGCAGCCGGAGGATGGTTACGACGATGAGGCTTGCGCAAGGGAAGCCGAGCGCAGCGGGTATTGTGCGATCATCCCGGTCGAAGAACTGCCGGAAAACTTTAAAGGTTACGGTCATTCACTTCGATATTTTGGCTGGGTGGATACTCCGCAGAACCGTAAAGCGATCGAAGAGTATTGTGAAAAATACTGCAGTATGGAGCGAGAGTAAATCTGGATTAAAAAAAGACTTTTCATAGTAGAAGTCTTTTTTTATTGGATAAGGGATATAGCGGGGTGCTTGTTATAATTTGATATCGTATTCCTCCAGGTATGCCTGAATCGGAATATTCTTTGAGAACACTCCTTTTTGATTCCATTCCATACTCTGATACATTGATCTTAACAGATCTGTCGGTACCTCAAAGGTTTGATAAGCATAAATATCACGATTGAAGATCTTAAGACCACCAGATGCTCTAAAAAGTTTAAGACCTGAGTCGGAACAAATATGCCACAGTCCGGCAGCGATCGTCCCGTTCTTGGATATAACGGTCATAAATGCCGTTTTCTTCGGAAAATCATCTGTTGATTTCACAATTACCCATTTATTCTTCATTGTTTTGCTCCTTTTTTTTTCTGCGACCACCCCGCTATACCACCTCTATCCTTACATAAGTATATGGAAAATAATATCTCACCATAAAGGCAAGCAATAAGGCGGTAAAAGCAGGGTATTTTATGACGACATGGTTAAATATCATTTCTCATATATAGATGTAACACGAAAGAGAAAATCACAGAGCAGCGGAGTAATCGAGGTTCTGGAAGAACGAAAGGAGAATGTATGAGTTACGCAGATAAGTGTTTCAAAGAAACCTGTAAGGATATTCTTGAGAACGGGACTGATACCAGAGGTGAGAAAGTCCGCCCGCATTGGGAGGACGGGACGAGCGCCTACACGGTCAAGCAGTTCGGTGTGGTACATACCTATGACCTGCAGCAGGAGTTTCCGGCGATTACGCTGCGCCAAGTGCCGCTTAAGAAGGCGATGGACGAGATGATCTGGATCTATCAAAAGAAGTCCAACAATGTTCACGATTTAAACAGTCATATCTGGGATGCCTGGGCCGATCAGCACGGCAGCATCCGGACGGCTTATGGTTACCAGATCGCTACAAAAAATCTTTGCCTGGATGTAACGAAAGAAGGGTTATTGGCGGCATTCGACGGGTCCTTTGAGACAAACCCGGCCGGAGAGTATGTTTTTCGGGATCGTAAGTCCGGCAGGATCATCGCAACAATGCCAACCTACAGCGCCAAAGGCTTTATGATCGATCAGATGGATAAGGTGTTGTATGATCTCAAGAACACGCCTTTTTCCAGAAGGATCATGACGAGTATGTGGAATCCGCAGGAGCAGTGGAATATGGCTTTGGCACCCTGCGCATACTCTATGACCTACAATGTGACCGAAAAAGACGGGAAAATGTATCTGAATGCGGTACTCAATCAGCGTTCCCAGGATATGCTGACCGCAAACGGCTGGAATACCGCACAGTATGCGATCCTGCTTATGATGGTGGCACAGAGCGTCGGAATGCTCTCCGGGAAACTGATGCATGTGATCACCGACTGCCATATCTACGACCGGCATATTCCGATGGTGGAAGAACTGCTTCAAAGAGAGGAATTTCCGGCTCCGAAGGTATATTTAAACCCGGATAAAACCGATTTTTATCAGTTTACGGTGGACGATGATCTGATCGTAGAGGACTACCGGTTCGGAGAACAGATTAAAAACATCCCGGTTGCGGTATAAAATGGATCCGTCGGCACAAAAAGTCGGCGGATTTTTCTATTTTTCATATAAGTGTGTGGATGGCTGTAGTCAGTGCTTTTTAAGCACCGTCTATTACTTTTTCACTTTTGTTGTGAGCGATGTGCCTTGGTGGTCCGGGGCTCACAGGGCTGGTTACGTTGCCTTTACATTTACCGGATCATGGTCAAAAATACTGCATTACCTGTATTGTCCTATTTATTGGACATTTGATGCGGCCTCGTAGGTATGTGAGCAGTAGTGAGGTCTCCTTTCTATAAACATCAGGAGCGAAAGCTCCTTTCTATAAATATCAGAAGCGAAGGCTCCTTTCTATAAAACCGGAAGAAAATTCCGGTTTTTTACTGCCGAATGTTGTAATAAAATCTTATTTTTCATATAATATTGTAACAGAGGTGTCCGATGGTTTTTTGAGGGATTTCCATCTGACAGACTTTGTTAGCAAAGGTGCGCTAAACGCCTTGGCACTTCGGTGCGCACTAAAAACCGGCTCACACATGCTGGTTTGAACATTAAACCGGGGTGTAGCCAGAAATGCTGCATTATCTGTGTTGTTCGGAACTTCGAATGAGGCGATGGACCGGACATCTGGTGCTTCCTTGCAGGTATGAGAGCAGCAGCAGGGAACTCCTTTCGTAGATTAAATGATGGCAGGGAAAGATCCGGGGTTGTGGGGGCCTCGGATCTTCTCTGTTTCTCGTGAAATATTATTTTTCATATAATGTAAAACAAAGCAAAGAGATAACTGGTATGGATGGTACTGATAACGCCGCATCTATCGATGGAGAAGAGAGCGCATGAAAACGCAGGATAGTAAAAAGAACGAAGAGTGGGATATCAGCAAATGGCATAAAGTATCCGGGATCTTCGCAGTTATTACAACCGTTTTGCTGACGATCATATTTACAGCAACCAGATATTTTGAGTTATCGGAGAACATTCAGATATTGATCTCTATAATGGTCCTGGTTGTTGTTGTCCCGGTTCATATGATATTAACAAAACAGCTCAGAGACCGAGATGAAGATACTAAGTGGAATAATTACATCCTGCTTTCCATAGCAGAACTCGGATCTGTGGCTGTAGCGTCCCAGGTTACAAATGCATTGATCCGCTACATCAAATAAGAAAAGTATACCACCAGTTTACTTGTAAAAGAAGGATACTGGTACTATAATGATCTTAAAGATTAAGAAAGGAAAAAAGGCAATGAATAACTTCAGATCTAACAACCTGCATACTGCACTCTTGCTCCACCTGTTACTGAACGAACAGGTCAGTTTTGCTGTGCAGAATACGGGATCCGGAAAATAGTCTGGAGATAGATCATAAAAGGTCAAACAAGCCGTCTGCATAGCGCAGGCGGTTTTTTATTATATAATATGCATCCGTGGTGGAACCCGGTATACACGCAGCACTCAGAATGCTGTGCCCGCAGGGATTGGGAGTTCGAATCTCCCCGGATGCACTTAAGCCCCATTAGCAGAATTTGGCATATGCGCTGGATTCAAAATCCGGAATTTAAGGGTTCGACTCCCTTATGGGGTACGCAGCAGTGGTGTAATTGGCAAACGCCTTCGGCTAAGAACTGAAGTTTTGCGGGTTCAACTCCCGCCTGCTGTACGATATGCGGAATTGGTGTAATGGAAGCCACAGCAGTCTTCCAAACCCCGAAGGGGTGCGATAAGAAAACCAAAGGTTTTCCGACAAAAGAAGCTGCCGGGATATCCCGTACGGGTTCGACTCCCGTATTCCGCACTGTGGCCGTAGCTCAAATGGTAGAGCAGCGGATTGTGATTCCGCCGGTTGGGGGTTCGAAGCCCCTCGGTCACCCTGATCTGCTCCCTTGGTCCAACTGGCAGAGGCATCCGGTTTAAGCCCGGTACGGTGTGGGTTCGAATCCCACAGGGGGTACGGAACAGTAATTGGCAAAGCAACAGGAGATAAGACAATGACCACGGTAGATACAGTGCAGACCGGACAAAACATAAAAACCATAATCCGGCAAAAAGGAATGAAAATTGCCGATATACAGTCCGCATTTGGCTTTAACACGCCGCAGGCGATCTATAAATGGTTCCGGGGAGATAGTATGCCGACCATCGACAATATTGTGATGATGACGGAGATCTTCGGGGTCCGGATGGATGAGATCGTGGCGGTCAAAAAGACTGCATAATGCAAAAACCATAAAATGTATGAACGATCTTGGGTGAATAGCGCAATAATTTTGATTGTTTATAGGAAGCCTTCGATATGTCTGTCGGAGGCATTTTTTGTATTAGATAAAAATCATTTTTCATATAATATAAGATATTGATAAAAATAAAATGTAAACGAGGAGGTATTTCATATGGGGTTCTTAACAAACGAAGAGCAGGATACACTGCTTGATATATTCTCCGGAAAAGGAGAACGCAACTGCTTTGAAGTTATGAGTTGGGAATGGGCATTAAATACCGTCGGTTTTAACGAGATCCCGGCCGGGATTTTTGAAAAGCTGGACATCGCAAACCAACCATCTCTGAATGGGAAATATACCGCAGAAAATCTGCTGGATAGCGAGCTTGAGTGCGGCTTTCATATTTATTGGGATAAGGTTCCTATGGATAAGATTTCCATTGGTATGTATACAGAAGGCGGTGGAGATTTTGAACTAAACTTTGGGCCAAAGGATATTTTCGACAAAGATCATTATGATCGTCTTTTGAACTTTGGATTATCGAAGATTGATGAGTACGAGAAAGGGAAAGAAATCGAATAATGCGACAGTTGATCATAGCAAGAAAAGATCTGAATATGTCCCCCGGGAAACTGGCAGCCCAGGTAAGCCACGCCAGCATGGCGTTTCTGTCTACTGCTGTAAAATTCGGCAGTATCTCCGGTGAGATACACGGGGATTGCCATATCGTAGAGACCGTCATCCGGAAAGATGTATACGAAGACTGGATCAATGGCAGCTTCACCAAGACGATCTGTGAGGCAAAGAACAAAAATCAGCTGATGAAAGCGGTAGCTATGGCAGAAGATCTTGATCTGGAAGAGGGTATTGATTTCTTTCTGATCCGAGACAACTGCCTGACTGAACTCACACCGGAAGAATTTGATGAAAACGGAGTAGGCCGGACACTTACCTGTATCGGATTTCGTCCGCTGCCGGATGAGATCGCCCATCAGATCAGTAAAAAATATCAGTTATACAAATAGGAGGTGGTCCAGATGGGCGTCCGATTCTTTCCTTTCGCTTATATCTTGATCGGAGTTGGGCTTATCCTTTATCTTCTGGTGTATCCTGCCTGCTATCTGGATAATACCACAGAGGGTAAAATCGACAGCATCTGGGATCTTGGAGAGAACCATGATGAGTCTCACCGCTATAAATACACCTACTCTTTTCAGATGGGCGGACAGTCGTATTCCGGGACTTATGTATCGGAACATATTTATCACAAAGACGATACTATTATGATCCGATATAAAGAAGCAGATCCGGGCTGGAATACGGCTTATGATCTGACTTCGATGATCGTAGGCGGTGTTTTATCTGTTTGCCTGGTCGGATGCGGAGCCTGCAGTTTTATTACAACCAGAGAACTATAAGAATTTGAGGTGAATTTTCACCTCTTTTTCTATTTTTATTTTTCATATAGTTGTAGCTACAAATATGTATCACGGACAATAAGATTAAAAGGAATTACAAAGATGAGGATGAATCTTAAATATCTTTTTAAAGATACTTCAAATAAAGAAATGAAAAAGATCTACCAGGATCTCGTAAAAAGCAAAAAGGAAAAACAATATCCGGAGAGTCTGAAGCTGTATCTTCAGGCAATCAAGGAAAGCTTCTCAACGAGCACACCGGAGGCCTTGGAAATTGCGGAAGAGCAGTTTATGAAAGAAACACTAAAAAGAATGTATGGGGAAAAAGATCCACAGCTTCCAAAGGTTCTTGGTGCCGGCTTGCTCTCATTAGCAGAGGTAAAGCAGATGAATCCGGAGCTTTTAAAAGCATCGGTCCCACAAGAAGAACTTGAGTCTAATTATTGGCACGAATACGCCTGGTATCTTTGCTCGCCTGGTTATATCGATGACCTTGTGACGACGGTAAGTGGAAGAACCGGTCATATTAACGAAATCGGTTACAACGCTTATAGCAATGAAGGGTTAAGACCTGCTTTGCATATCTCCGATCTGTCGTCCTCTGATCTAAAAGTGGGCGACAAATTACAGTTTGGAGAATATGATTTTACGATTGTTTCCGATCAGTATGCGCTTTGTGATAAGATCGTTTCGGATTGCCGATATAAGCTACATCGTGAAGATAGTTATGAAGAATCCAAAGCAAAAGAAAGAATAGATCAGTGGTTTGCACAGCAAAATGAAATACAGTTCCGTATGGAACATCCCGTTATAAAAGTTGTTGAAGATTTTAACACTTATCTTGATCTTACTCTTGGCGGGAATACCGGCAGAACAGTATTATATAGTTTCAGCACGATGGATACCGAGAATAAAGTCTCTGTAAAAGAAAAACTTTCTGAGATTTATAACGGATCTACCGTATATGATACAATGGACTATCTGATCAATGGGTATCCATTTAAGATCTGGAGTGATGGTAAAGGTATAGAGAATGGAACTTTCCATCTTTATTCAGAGAATAAAGATATGTCGTTTGAAATCTTTGAAAAAGTGTGGCATGATCTGTCTTTTACAGATATGGTGCAAAAGATCGATGAGATCTCCGGAAATAGAAACGGCAGAGCAGAGGACGTAAAAAAAGTTAAAATAGACAGCAATGCCAAAAGGCTGGATATCTCTAATATTGAGAACGCAACACTTCTTTCCACAGAAGAAGCGGCCAGCATTGATAAAGATTTTTTGAAGATGGAGAAGGAAGAACTGAGTTCACATAAAGCATGGTGGCTCCGTTCTCCATACTCTGATCGAAATGCTTTTTATGACAAAGTGGCGGCTTGCGTTCGTGGTACAGATGGAAATTTTCACGGCTGCGCTAAAGTAGATAAATATCTTGGTGTTCGTCTTGCTTTGAAGATCACAGATATGGAGGATTTGCAGATCGGAGATAAAGTATGCTTCGGAGATAAGACTTTTACCATTGTCTCGGATCAGTATGCTTTATGTGATGACTTTATCGGATGGTATCGATTCCACCAGGGGGCATGTTCAAGAGACTCCGAGTATGCGATTGCCGACGAATATGAGTATTCCGATGTCAAGAAAATGGTAGATATATGGTTTGAAAGAGCCAAAATAATGGAATCCGAGTTTGAAAAAGATGAATATAAAGATCTGGACGATGACTACGATCTGTAAACAACAATAAGGAGAAGACTATGTTTCTTGCAAAGAATAATTATGGTGATGTCTATCGATCTGACTGTTATGACTGGGCATTACAGAATGCGCATATCCACGAGAAGATAAAGGATAATTTGGCTTTTAAAGATGCTGCGATCAGTTATGACGAGGCATATCGGAATTTTGTCGAAGATCTGAAAAGATGGGAACCGACAACATTTTCCGCAGATACGGAAGAGTATGTTAGCGGAGATGGTTTTGAGCATCCCGGGGCCTTTATTGCAAAAATGGAGGCTTTGGAAGCTCTTAAATATGATGTTCTTGGCAGCCAGGACGAATACGATGTCGTTGATAAAGCTTTTAAGAAGATACTCAAACGATATGGTATTGAGATCGGCGAAAATAATGATGAACCTTTGTTTAATGCAAATGCTCGTCCGGAGGTCTGGAAAGCACTTTCGGATGTGATGGATAAGATCAGTCAGGCGATCAAACTGCATGAAATGATCGAAAAAGATGTAAAGGAGATGGAATAAAAATGGATGCACAGAAAATACTCGATAACCTGGTCAATGACTTTGTTCAGACACATAGTTATGATCTGCCGGAAGAAGTAGTTACAAAAGTTCTGCAGCAATACTGCGATGATGCAAAAATTGCAGAAAACAACAATATGTTTCATGTTACATTTTATAAATTTCATATGGATCTTCGCAGATCCATTCTTGAATTTGTTAATGAGAATGAGAATGATCACTTCGGGGATGTGCAAACGATTGGAGAATTAAAAGAGATTCTCGAAGCAAATGCGATAAATCCTTCCACACTGGAAGAGTTTGGAAAAAGAACCATGTTTTTTAAGCCGGCCGGAGATGTTCTCTATGGCAGGGACGACCACAAAGATGAACAGTGGAAATGGGCTACTACATTCGGCGGCACGAATCTGGTAACCACAAAGATTATGTGGAACGGTTCTTTAACAAGCATCAGAGACCTTTCCTATGACGATCTGATAAAGATCGCAGAGACAGATCAATATGATGATATTGTTCTTGAAACCTATGGCTGGGGATGCACACCTTGTGATGGTGAGGAGTATGATGTATACGACCCCGGCGATCTTCCTTTTGATGGGTATGTAAAAGATCGAAATTCCGGATCCATTACATATTTTAACTACGAGCTCGGTAATCTGAAAGACGCAGCAAGCATTTTTACAAGAAAAGAACTGCAGCAGGTTGTTAAGCTTACGGACGATTTTGAAGCTTTCTGCAGCCAGGATCGTGCCGAAGAGGCGTCTATCGAAGATGGAGACGTAGAAGAAGAAAAGGAAATATAGAAAAGCACTTAATGAGATCTCTTCTGTGTCTCTTGGCGACGAAAAAGATAAGGAGATGTGAATGAAAATAGAGGACGAGATTATCTTTATCCCACTGCAGTTTAACGGTTTTTCAGATTACAGCGGGACGATGAAAACCGAATTCGGAAAAAGCAAAGAGATCGTATTAAATCACGACCGGGGTATTGAATTTCAGAAAGAACGGATCATTATTCCTGCGGAGCTCATAGAAAAGCTTCACCGTGAAATAGAGATTATAAATCATCAGAGCTATATCTGCAAGCAATGGGCAGAATACTGCGAATTTGTTCTGGAGTTAGAAGAAGTTCCGGAATTAGATCCGGAAACGATCCGAAAATTATCAGCAAACGAAGTGGATTCCATGAGAGAAATGGGCTGTGATTATGACACTCGTGGGCTTTGGAGCTGCTTTAGAAGCATTTCAGAAGATCTTGGTCTTAAAGAAAAAGAAGAGTATGACCTATAAGGAGATGCGGGTGCATGAACAGGAACTCAATGATGGCGACAAAGAACGATAAAAAGCATTCTGCTATCACACATTTCAGAAGGCTGTGATCGCATACAACAATCTTCTGCCGGAACTTTTGCCAGAAGACCAATATTGCATCAAGAATTATATGGTCAAGATGGATCCGACTTATACAGACGGCCCCGGAAAAAATAGTGAATGGCGTGGGTTTGAAGGTGAACGGCTTGCCAAAGCGATCAAAAGCATTCAGAATCGACAGGCAGAGAATGATGAAAATGTATGGAGAGCGCCAAAGGTTGCGATATGGGCCGGGGGTGACGACGGGCACTATCCGGTGGATCCGGAGAATGATTACGAAATGACGAGCGATCACGAAATAGAATAAAAAGGTTATAACCATTCAACCTTTTTATAATTCAAAATCGTCTATATTATATTCGTTGTTTTTTTTTATTATTTCGTTCGTTTCAGTAACAAAACACTCAGCTTTTTCGATTTCCTGGTTTAGTATCGTAAACAAGTCGGATTTAATTGGAATACTTGGGAAGGAAATCATAAACTCATCTTTATTTTCCAAGTATTTAATTCCGATTAAACGATTTTCCGCATCAATGGAAACATCTTTTCTGGCTGTATGAGTTATAGGATTTTCATAATTTCGAATCTTGGCAGAAAAACCATACCCAGAATAGATTGTGATATTCTCTTTTTCGTTTATATCAATCATTATACTTGCACTCCCTTAATGCAAATATAACAATTTTACACTTCTTTTTCAATATATGAATTATTTTTTCAAAAAACCGTTGACATCGTTGGCGCTATGTTGTATTATGATGATCAGAGGGAAGTGCCTGTCCTTCACATTTTGATGTGAGCGAAGCACTTCCCATTTTTTTATGCAAATAAAGTGAAATATTATTTTTCATATAACTATGGACGCGGAAAAGAACCGCTCCCATATACAAGTGTAAGGATGAGAAACAGATTATGAAAAATGATGATCACTCTTAAAACCATAAGGCTTCCGATCCATAAAAAAGATGCATGTTCGGTAAAAGCCAGGGTGAAAAACGGAGTTAAAAATTATTTTTCATATATGTATAGATGCGAAAACAATAACAAGCAGATCGAGGTAAGGTAAAGCAAATGTTACAGTCTATAACCACACAAATGAATATTGCAAATACCGCACTGCAGGGGCAGTCTGGTTTTGTGTGCGCTGGATTTGTAGCCGATTATGTAAAAGCCGGTTATGTTTTTGATGCCAAAAATGCGACCCCCGGATACCCGACAAATAAGGAAGAAAGGGATAGGCGAACATAGAAGGATATGATGCGAAAAGCAACATAGTTTCTTTTGTGGGAGCCGAAAAAGAGAACCGGCTCCCATTTTTTATGAATATTCCTCTGTAGCTCAGTTGGTAGAGCAGGCGGCTGTTAACCGTCTTGTCGCAGGTTCAAGTCCTGTCGGAGGAGCTGGCGAAAGCCACAATAATAAAATAGATACCGGCTCTGCAGAACAGGCACCTGCGGAGCGAAAAAAAAAGCAAGAAAAATTCGAAAGGACGAACATTGAAAAATGAACAAACGATTTAGTACGGGAGAAGCAGATTCTGACTTTTCCCAGCCTCGTCAGCTGAACCGGTGACAGCGCCTGCCTGAAGAGCAGAAGAGATTGGTCCGACACCAATACGAGGCATTGTATCGATAACCGTTGTTATGGGGTTGTGAGGTTGGCTGCCGGTATTGCAATACCGGCGGTTCCGAAAAGAGCTCGTCGGAACAAAAACCGAGCCGTAAGTTCGCTACTTGCGTAAAAAGCCCTGTGCGACGGCCAAAGTGAGGATCCCGTTCTATTCGGGACACGGGCAATAAATTCCATAGCGAGGGCTATCGGTACAAAAATATGGGGTCGTAGCTCAACTGGTAGAGCATCTGCCTTGCAAGCAGAGGGTAGCGGGTTCAACTCCCACCGATTCCACTTGGTTGCACCAGATATTCTGGTGGTGCGGAGTTTAAGGTGCAGTCAAAAATGCAGTCGATGTCCAAAGGGACAGGCCTATATGGGGTAGGTAGGTGAACATCACCAAGGGGAAGTATGAGGTCGCACCTCAGAAGAAACCGTTCACATAGACATTCGGTTGTCTGACTGCAATATACCGGCATAACTCAACCGGGAGAGTGCCTCCCCTACAAGGAGGAAGTTGTGGGTTCAAATCCCTCTGTCGGTACGCTAAAACTGAGATAAGGCAGGGTACCATGCTAAATCTCTTCTCGCTGGCACACTTTGGTGTGGCACATCCTGACGGGTGCTGAGTTTTGTAAGTTTTAGAGGGCGAGAATCATATCGGGATGTGGTGCAATTGGTAGCATGCGTGATTTGGGATCATGAGGTTGCAGGTTCAAGTCCTGTCATTCCGACGAAAATACCTTAGCTGCTTGAAAACGAACGTGCATGGCAAGTATGTTTAGGCTAAGGTTAGCACCCTTAAATCTCTGCAGAGTCGCCGTGTCATGAACGGTTGGGGTGCCACCACGAGAGCGAAGTGTAAGGGTTTGCATACTCCCGTCGGAAGGGAGAGGAACGGTCCGAGTCCGGCGCTTTCGATTGCGGGTTAGAGGAGTAGTTCCTTGTCAGGCCCATAACCTGAAGACACGGGTGCAAATCCCGTACCCGCTACTATCGCAGGGTAGTGTAACTGGCAAACATGTCGGGTTCATACCCCGAAGATTGCGGGTTCAAATCCCGTCCCTGCAATTGTGACGCTTACAGCAATCTATAAGGATATGTCTGTTAAACATAAACCTAAAAGCGTCATGTAATGCCCGGTTCTTCTAACAGGTGAGGATAGCACCCTTTCAAGGTGCAGATAGGAGTTCGAGCCTCCTACCGGGTGCGAATCGCTCCGTCGTCTAACGGTGAGGACGCCGGCCTCTCAAGCCGGAAACGAGGAGTTCAAATCTCCCCGGAGTGATACTGCAGAGTAATCTGCAAAGTACATTAAAATTTCATATGGGGAGTTAAGAAAGGCACTTCCCTCCCCTATGCACGATAGGTGTAATTGGCTGCATACCAGTCTTCCAAACTGGGGGAGCGGGTTCAAACCCCGTATCGTGCTTATGTGGATATGATGCAATGGTTAGCATAGCTGCCTGCCAGACAGCTTATGCGGGTTAAAGACGCGGAAGAGCACCGCTCACAAATCCCGTTATCCACTGATGTTGGTGGTCTGGTGGACGCACCGGAATGGAAAAAGAACGGATGCAACCGTTGCGGAGTCAGTTCGAATCTGACAGCCACCAATATGCGCAGATACCCAAGTGGTGAAGGGATACGTCTTATACACGTTAACGCCGATGGTTCGATTCCATCTCTGCGTATTAAGTTAAAACAGAGAGAGGTATGTATAATGAAACGAAAACAGAAACGAAATCCCGATAAGTGCGACAAGAAAACATAGATATGCGTCTGTAGCCAAGTGGTATGGCAACGGGCTTTTAACCCGTATATCGCAGGTTCGAATCCTGTCAGACGCAGTAGAGATGAGCAATCATCTGCATAAACAAAATAAGTTTATGTGCGTCTGTGTGGCTCAATGGTAGAGCAGGCGACTCTTAATCGTCTGGCTGCAGGTTCGAATCCTGTCACAGGCATTGAAGAGCTGGTTCGACTCCGGACCGCTTATGTACAATATGTGTTTTGACAAAAATGTGGGTATGGTGTTTAACGGTTAGCATAGCGGCTTGCCATGTCGCAGGTACGGGTTCAAATCCCGCTATCCACTCTAAAACAATATATCGATCTGTATTACAGGCGCTAATGCAGATCATAGAACCATAAGGAGAAAAAAAATAAATGGAAAGCTATTATTACGAGAAAACTGATTATTATTAACCCCCTTTAGACCGCAATGGCTGCGGGCGGGACTGTAAATCCCGCTGTCGTAATGGACACTGCTGAGTCCGATTCTCAGGAGGGGGAGTTACGGTAGATATAGCCAAGTGGTCAAAGGCGACGGTCTGTAAAACCGTTCCGAAAGGTTCGCAGGTTAAGGACGCAGCGAAGCTGCTTTCGAATCCTGCTCTACCGATTGGGAACTATTATATGTGTGTAGTTTCGTAGGAAAACACGCCGAATCCCAGGCTAAACCGCAATGCGAAGAGACGACGGTGCAAATCCGTCCACACATTTGATCAAAAGGAGAATACGAGCTCCATAATGGTTAAATATTATTTTTCATATATCTATGGACGCAGAAAATCGCTGCTCTCATATATAGATATAATGATGAAAAATATGCGCCTATAGCTCAGTAGGTAGAGCATTCGACTTTTAATCGAAGGGTCATGGGTTCGAATCCCGTCAGGCGCAGTAAATTTACAGTAAAAGAAGGAAAAGAGATGTTCCAGAGTGAAACATACGGAAAACTGAATATCGAGCAGATACCGGATAAGATCCTGGAATTTTACGACAAGAATAAAAATACAGATGGCGTGTTCCAGATCGTTGTTGGAACGGACAGCCAGAACTTTAATGATACCAAGATGGTTACGGTAATCGCAGCGTACAAAGAGGGACACGGTGGAATCTTCTTTTATGAGATCGACCGGATCGACCGGATCACAAATGTAAAGCAGAAGCTGAATACCGAAACATCCAGGTCTCTGGAAGTTATGATGAACCTGGTTGGCGAACTGGATGAAGAAAGCAAATATAAGAAGATGCGGGAGAACACTCTTTTATCTATCCATGTGGATGCCGGATGGAGCGATAAAGGAAAAACAAAAGAGTTGATCCCTGGGCTGGTCGGATGGATCAAAGCCTGCGGCTTTGAAGCAAAATGCAAGCCGTACAGTTACGCAGCATCCAGTATTGCTGATAAGATCAGTAAATAACTGGTGAAATATTATTTTTCATATAACTATGTACTTAGGTTTGGTATTTTCAAACCTTAGTACATAGGAATCCAGCAGGATAACTGAGAACTTAGGTTTCGTCTTTTGAAACCTTAGTACGAAGGAAAGCTGATGAATATCAGCGTCTTTGAAGAAAATCCCCTTGTGGGATATTGTTGTTCGAACATTGAAAATATTATCGGCCTCGTAGTTCAGTTGGTTAGAATGCCTGCCTGTCACGCAGAGGGTCGCGGGTTCAAATCCCGTCGAGGTCGTTTGGGCATGGTTAGTTAGTATCCTGGCTGGTCCTGTGGTGGGATGCTATCGAAAGATAGAGACCGGTTCGACTCCGAGCTGGGAGAAAGCTGGCCTAAACCCAAAATATGGGGCATTAGCTCAGTTGGGACGAGCACCTGCCTTGCAAGCAGGGGGTCAAGGGTTCAAATCCCTTATGCTCCACGAGGCGTGAGGTTTACAGAATGGGATGGTAGTTTAATTGGTAAAATGATCCTCAGTATTGGGAATAGATTGCGAGTTCGAATCTTGTCCATCTCAGACCTTACGAGTTTTCGCAAGTGTTCGCCGCTCGGGTGAGTAGTCGGGAAACGCTTGTAGGATGGCAACCTTAAACAGCTCAGATGAACTTGTCATAATACGCACCAAGTACAAGTGATAAAAGGCAAGGAATTCTGTTTTCCCGAAAAGGAAGTAGTATGTGGCGGTAAGGCTATACCGACAGATCGCTATAAGGCGTAACAGGTTACGCATGTGATAGCCCTTTGACGGTGGGATGCCGTTATCGGGGTGTAAGTCAGTTGGTAGACTGCGTGATTTGGGATCACGATGCCGTGGGTTCGAGTCCCGCCACTCCGATGAAGCAAAGTATGGTATGAGCATTAAAAAAGGTGGTGAAAGTAATGAAGACTTATATCTGCACAAGTAGGCAGGATGGCAGCGTATATACCTGCCAGGCAGAAAACAAAGAAGATCTGCTTGAAAACTACGATATCTCTGAAGAGTATTTTGAGATCGTAGAGCAGCAGGCAGCATAAAAACAAGTTAACAAATCGTGAGGTGGCGGAAAAAGGTAGACGCTTAGTCCCGTAAACAGGAACGGGCAAGTAACTAGCAACCGAATTGCAGCAGGTACTAGCGAAAGAACGTAAGGTGTTACTATAATGGATGAATGCAATCAACTCCAAAGTCGTGACATGAACACTATGTAAGGTGCAAATCCTTACCCTCACAATAACCGCACAGATGGCCATGCAGACAATCGACGGATTGGCGGTGTTAAACACCTTTGGTGCGGAATATAAATCAATTTATGGGCCTCATGGATCAATGGTATCTGCTTCATTGATCCTATGCCTCCATCGTCTAATGGTAGGACTACTGCCTTGTAAGCAGTGTATGCTGGTTCGAATCCGGCTGGGGGCTTGGGAAAGTGGCGAAATGGCAAACGCCGGATGTGTCTCGTTCTCTGGAAAGCCAGAAAGATGTGGTAGAAATCCACCTGGTCAATATTATCGCGGGATTAAGGAGAGGCACCTTGCTGGGCTCATATCCCAGATACGCCGGTTCGAATCCGGCTCCCGCAATTATCGCAGTGTAACGCAATCTGTGACAAAAGACCATACTCTGGTCTTTTTTTTATTCCTGGTGAAATATCTTTTTTCATATACTGTCAGAACAGAAAGAAAGACAGATTTGATTTCAGTATCAGCGCAGATAGATAAGGAGTAAACAATGCAAAGGCGAGGAATTTATTCCATTACAACAGTATTTACGGCTCTTGGCAATAAAATATATGAATTTGGTGCCAAGGTGGAATTGGATGGTGAAATGATCAATGCAGATTCTGACCGTTACCGGCTGTTTAAGCGGGATGGATGCAAATGCTGCCGGTGCGGATTGGAAGGACAGTATTTTGCTATGGAACGGAGTGCTAAGGATGGCTCATATCACTTAAACCTGTATGGCACCAAAAACGGTCAGGAGGTCTTGTTTACCAAAGATCATATCCTTCCGAAATCCAAAGGCGGCACAAATGCAATGAGCAACTATCAGGTTATGTGCCGGATCTGTAACGAAAAGAAAGCAGACAAAATAGAAAAGGAGTAAAAAATGAGAAAGTTAGCAAGTATTCAGAGTGTGATAAGTGTCGAGCCGATCGAAGGAGCCGACAAGATTGAACTGGCTCATGTTCTCGGCTGGCAGTGTGTAGTTAATAAAGGACAGATGCAGGCCGGAGATAAGGCGGTCTACTTTGAGATCGATAGTTTCCTTCCGGTTCGTGCAGAGTTTGAGTTTCTGCGGAGCAACAGTTACCGCAAGACGGATCTTATGGGAGAGGGCTTCCGTTTGCGGACCATGAAGTTTCGGGGGCAGGTATCCCAGGGACTTTTGCTTCCGATCACCGCATTTTCGGAAATTGCACAAGGCATTGAAATTGGTACGGATGTATCCGAACTGCTCGGGGTAAAGAAGTGGGAGATCGAAGAGGCAGCATCCAGCGGCGGCACGATCATCGGAACACTGCCTATGGATGTACCGAAGACAGATGAAACCAGAGTACAGGCGGATCCGGAACTGATCGGTGAGTTTGCCGGACTGGAATACTATATCAGTACCAAGATGGACGGTTCTTCGCATTCGGTATCGGTTGACGCGGATGGTTTCCATGTAACCGGACATAACTACGAATACAAGAACGATGGTACCAGCGGTTTCTATGAACTGGTGAAGCGTGACGGAATCGAGGAAAAGGTAACGGATTACGCAAAGAGAAACGGTCTGCAGTTATTTACAATTCAGGGCGAGTTTTGCGCACCTGGGATTCAGAAGAACCGTTTGAAGTTAACAAGACCGGAATGGTATGTATTTACCGTGCGTGTAAACGGAAAGCGTGTTGGACTGCGTAAGATGCAGGAGATTTGTACGGAACTGAGCTTAAATATGGTACCGATCGAAGAAGTAGATACGGATCTTCCGTCCAAGTACCCGACTGTGGATGCTCTTCTTGCAAGGGCAGACGGAGAATATCCGAATGGCGGCCGTAAGGAAGGCATTGTGATCCGGCCTGTCGAGCCGGTATTCAGCAAGCGGATCGGCGGATCCTTATCCATGAAGGTGGTAAGCAATAAGTATCTGCTGAAGAACGAAGAGTAAAGAGACGGGGACTATGAGCGATGATCTTAAGAGAAGAACAGATCAAACGCTATAGCGCGATAAGCCGTATTGCAGCGGAGCGGTACTGCACACAAAAGCATACCGCATCCTCTGTGATCATTTCAATCCGTTCTACCTGGGATAAGGAAATCCCGAAAGTCTTCGCAACAGAGCAAAACGGCGTAAAAGATGTTCTATTCCTGCAGGCGGATGATACCGACCGGGAAGATGATGACGATAAGATCTATTCCTTAAGTGAGGAACAGGGCAGACAGATCGCTGACTTTGTGAACCGGTATTATGGACAGGTAGACCGCATCATCGCCCACTGTAATGCCGGAAAATGCCGTTCCGCCGGCGTGATCGCAGCAATTATGCGGGTAAGAGAAGGCAACGATAACGTGGTCTTTCGGAACAAACATCCGAATATGACCTGCTATCTGATGACACTAAAAGGATTTGGATATATCTGAGTATAAAGGAGACAGAACAATGGATGGATTTATCAGCGTTGCAGAGCTGCAGCTTTTCTGCGAAGAACACAAAGGCATGATCGGACAGAGTGCCTTGGATGGGCAGCTGGTCTTAAATATCGGTGATTCCGGCCGTGGTGATGCGATCTATGAAAATCTTCTGGATCATCTGACGGTTTATGACATTGATGATCTGCAGCATGGCACCTGTGCGGAAAGAGAATAAGGAGATTGTATGATACACGAAAAGTATAGTGGGAAGATCAAAAGCTATGTAGATGGGATCGCAAGAGACCTGGAGAATGTAACAGCAAACCCCGGGCACGATCTGGTCAAGGATTCGATTTTGGAACAGAGCAGACGGCTTGCGAATCACGCTACACATGATCAGGAGTTTTTAATGGAACTCTTTGATGAGTTCCTGACTATGCTGGAAAAACGGCATACCATTGTGGATTTTCGTGAGTATGGCGGCCAGAAACGCATTCCTCACGAACAGGTTATGGATGAGTTTAAGACCTATCTTACCTGGGGATTGGATGCGGTCGATCATTTTGATGATAAGGACGCTTTTCCTGTTCCGTACCTTACAGACGAACAGAATAATATGCTGCAGGTTCTCCTTATGGCAAAGTGTGATGAAAGACAGCGGCAGGGCTGCGATCATTTAACTGATTCCGATCTGATGGATCTGATGGAAGAATGTAGAAACGCAGGTATCCCCATAAAGCGGTGTGATCTGGAAAGTATTTGCAATACGGATGAGTTATATTCCGAAAAAGATGTTATCGAAATTCCAGGGATTACGGGTGCAACATTGCTGTCCGCTGAAGAAGCAGAAGAACTAGATATAGATATTTTAAAAGCATCAGGCTGCTGGTGGCTCCGCTCGCCCGGCACGTATGGTGACTTAGCCGCGTTCGTGGACGGCGTGGACGGTGATGTCTATGACTTTGGCCGCGATGTCCTCGGGTCGTTTGGAGTGCGTCCCGCTTTGATTATTTCCGATTTGGAATCATCCAATCTTCAGATCGGAGACAAATTTACGTTTGGAGATCATAGTTTTACGATCGTCTCTGACTGTTACGCTTTGTGCAATGATTTTGTTGGTAGATGTGCTTTTCGAAAAGATTGGAAAGCTGAAGATGCCAACATTTATGAAAAATCTGACATCAAGAAATATGTGGATGAATGGTTTGCAAAAGGAAAAGAGAACAAAACACAGGAAGAATCAGAAGAAGAACTTGATAAAGAGTAACGGCAGGTATGTCCTGCCGGAGAAAAAACAAAGAAAGGCAGGATAATACAATGTTTCAGAGTGAAACCTATGGTAAGATTGAACTGAAGGATATTCCGGAGAAGATCCTGGAATTTTACAACAAGAATAAGAAGATCGGCGGTACTTTTCAGATCGTGGTTGGTACCGACAGCCAGAACTTCAATGATACGAAGATGGTGACTGTGATCGCTGCATATAAGGAAGGCCACGGTGGTATTTTCTTCTACGAGATCGACCGGGTAAACCGTATCACGAATGTAAAGCAGAAACTGAATGCAGAAACATCAAGGTCACTGGAAGTAATGATGGAACTGGCCGGAGAGTTGGAAGAGGAGAGCCGGTATAAGGCAATGCGAGAGGATACCCTGCTTTCAATCCACGTCGATGCCGGCTGGTCCGATAAGGGTAAGACCAAAGAACTGATCCCGGGGCTGATCGGATGGATCAAAGCATGCGGATTTGAAGCAAAATGCAAGCCGTACAGCTACGCAGCCTCAAGTATAGCCGATAAGATCAGTAAATAAACGTATAAGTAACTGCCAGGAATACTCCCGGCAGTTCTTTTATGAGTTAAAAATCTTTTCTCATATAATAAAAAGTGAGGAATAATTATGAGTTTAAGAGAAGCGAAGCATATCAGGGTTGGTGATAAAGTGGTTGTAAAAGAGACCGGACAGGTGCTTACGGTATCAGGCGCTTCTTTCGTGATGGCTGGGGTTGGCTATCCGCAGGATGCAATAGAATTTGCTTTTGAGGAGACAGATAGAAGATATTTTCACCAGGGTTTGATGAAACATACAGGGGGATGTGTATGAACTATATCTTTTGCGATAAAAAGTGTTATGAAGAGTTGAAAGAGATCGACACTTTGCTCGATACAAAGTGTTCCGATATTTCTAAAGCTATAGCAAAACTTAAAGAAAAGAGAAACAGCAGTGGAATTAGCGAATTTGCTAACCTTGTAATCACTATTGTACTTACCACAGCAACAGTCTGTGCAGTCCTGCATTTTAATATACATCCACTATTGAAATATGTGATGGCAATTGTTACAGTGATCATTTCTGGCCCCTTTTGGAGTCTCATGATAGGCCTAATAGATATGGAAATAAATGAAATAAGGGCAAATTGGAACCCCAAGCTGAAAGCAATTGATCAGGCCCTGGAAAACTTGCGTGAGTTTAAGGAAGAATTCAAACAGATTCGTGATAAGATCCGGCTTTCTGAACTATTTGAAATCGAACAGTTGTCCCATTATATTCGTGAATGTAAGAACAGCTATGCACAGGTCTTTTTGAATGTGGCAGAGTACGATAGGGAAACAGTGCGGGTTGCGGTTACTGCAAAAGCCGAAACCAAAAGATCTAAAGACGGTACTGCAGAGTTTCATACTCTTGGCCAGGAAAAGGTATTTACTATTGCCAAGGATTTCTGCGCAAAGATCTTTCCGGATCCGGACACCTGTGATTTCTCCTGGCTGAATAATACATCCAAACAGTGTTTGTGTTCTTTGGAGCGTATATCGGAGAAAATCGATGGTTTTAAGGATGTCGATCCTGCAAGAATGCTGGAAATGAAGTTGGATAACCTGGATATCTGTTAGATTTATGAAAATGCGGTGAAATATTGTTTTTCATATATAAATGTAACAGATAAAGCCTGCTTGATACAGCATTATTAAAAAGGAGGCATGTGAAATGTATCTGATGAATAAGAATGAAATAATTTACGTTAAGGATCTTAAAAAGATGCTGAAGAAGTATAAGAAGAAAGATCTTGTGATCTTAAGTATCCCCTGTTTTAACGAAGAAGGCGCCGAAGCTACGCTGAGCGTATCTCGGAAAAACGACAAGAAAAGAGATATTCTTATGGTTAATAGTGAGATTTGGTGAATACAAAACCCCTGTATTTGCGTTTCGTTACTGCACCGGGGAGTTTTTTACCACAGGTAGTGGTACAGAGAAAGGAGAAAAAGATCAATGACAATGGCTGAATATGTAACTTTACTTTTAAAAGGCGTACCTGTAGTTATTGGAGTAGGGGTACTCATTATCATCATCAAGCGTATGTCCGACAAATTTTTTCATTGAATTAAAACAGTTTTCTACTGCAGGTAGATTGACGGATCGGATAAAATAGCCGATAATAGTAGTATAAGATTACGAAAGCCCCAGAGTAGCGTCCCTTGTAAAAGGAAAATTATAAGAGGAAAGGATAAAATGCAATGAACACAATGATGCTTGTTACAATTTCACAAAGTTCGATTTGCAGCCGCTGTGACAGACAGATCCAGTGGTCTATTTGGCGTGAAATTAAGACAAGCGATACCGGGGGTATATATTAACCATAATAATACTCCGATCATAGAAAGAAGTTGGCCGCTTGTCTTAAGGAAATTAGGATAAGCGGTTTTTCATTTGCAAAAGAAGGAGCGGAGTAAAATGATAACAATAGATTTGACAGCCACCGGGCTTAAGATAAAAGAAACCATAAAGAAAAACGGTATGACCGTAAAGGATGTAGCAAAGATGTTTGGTTTTGCATCCCCGTACCCGGTCTACAAGTGGATCAATGGTGAGAACCTGCCGGCTTTGGATAACCTGGTGGTTCTGGCGAAACTCACAAAGACCACAATGGATGAACTTGTAGTAGTAAACGAGCAGTAGATCGCTCAACTTAAAATAGGCGTATAGTGTCAACGGCAAGCACGGTGGTCTCCAAAACCACAAGTACGGGTTCGAATCCTGTTGCGCCTGTATAGGGGTATCGCCAAACGGTCAAGGCACCGGTCTTTGACGCCGGTATTATGAGTTCGAATCTCGTTACCCCTGTGAAAGGTTTGAAAATATAGAAATGGCGCTGTAAGCCTAATTGGCAAGGCATCCGCTTGGAAGGCGGAGAGTAATCGGGAAAACCGGTGTGGTGGTTCGAATCCACCCGGCGTCGTTGATCGGGATTTGTTCCAAATCCTTGTCGCACCCACTTCGTGGGTTTGGAATGGCGGTGTAAGCCTAATTGGTAAGGCAGCGGTTTGCTAAACCGTAAGTAAGCGTGAAAGCGCTGTAGTGGTTCAAGTCCACTCACCGTCGGATATGCCGTTGATCTCCAGTTGGCGTGGAGAGCAGTCTTGAAAACTGTAGTCCTTTGCAGGGCCGTAGGTTCGATTCCTACCGGCGGCGTAGACATCGTAGATAAATGGTGAAGTTGCCGGTCTGCAAAACCGGAGTTGCGGGTTCGGTCTACGCTCCGCTTCGGTCGGTGCTAAACGGATGTCTACCGGACATCCAGCACCCCGTCGATGTCTTAATAATGACGATATACCCAAGTGGTTAAGGGGGCGGACTGCAACTCCGTGGCCGAGAGTTCGAATCTCTCTATCGTCTCTAATATGCCGCAGTCGCTCAACTGGTGTTCCAAACTTCCATAGGGAGTGCGATAAGGAAATCGAAGATTTCCCGAAAAGAGCACCTGCCTCGAAAGCAGACAGCCTGAAAGGGTATGTGGGTTCAAATCCCTCCTGTGGCGTTATAGGCGATTAGTATAAGGGTGAGTACGACCGGCTCTGACCCGGTAGATAGAGGTTCGAATCCTTTATCGCCTGTAAAACAATACATAGGTCACTGGGGTAATGGTATCCTGTCGGTCTCCAAAACCGTACGATGAGCGTTCGAATCGTTCGTGGCCTGTATGTCCCCGTAGGCCAAAGGAGAGACCGCCTGGCTACGAACCAGATAATGGGCGTTCGAGTCGCCCCGGGGATGCTATATCTGTGTAGCATAACGGATGAATGCAACGGTCTTCTAAACCGTAGATTACCGGTTCGAATCCGGTCACAGATACTATGGCTTATCTAAAGCTGCATTTTAATATGAGTTTTAGATAACCAATATGCGTACATGGCGCAGTTGGCAGCGTACCTGTCTGATACACAGGTGGTCGGAGGTTCGAATCCTCCTGTACGCACGATCTGCTTTTAAACTTTTAGCAGCCTGTTCCTGTAGGTTAATGGAGAAACCAGCCAATTATTGCACGTTCGAATCGTATCATGAATGCGAAAATGTTTCGTTCGTCGAATGGAAAAGACAACTCTCCCCTAAAGAGTAAATGTGGGTTCGATTCCCGCACGAAACAGTCTTATCTTTAATATCTTGGGAGATAATCGACCGATATTTGCAAAAACCACCCGTTTTTGGTGCTTAAAAACGGATTTTCCGTTTTTAAGCTGTTTTTTTTCATTATTTCCACAATCTGTCTGCTAAAAGGCTGCCGCACAAAAACCGTGCGGCTCTTTTTATGGTGAAATAATACTTTTCATATATAGATGACCGCAAAAATCGGGAGGAGATTACAGTATGATCAAATGTTCAGAATGCCCCAGATTTAAAGATCATGATCCGGATAAGGTAGATTACCACGGAAACCACTTCGGGATCTGCGGGATGAGCGGAAATATGGTTTATCCGGCCCCCAGAAAAGAGAAGCGCTACAACGGACACGGATACATTCACTTTGGAGAGAGTTCCTGCGGACTGTACAAGACCTTTGAGGAGGCGTTTGCAAAGATGACGAAGATCGAACAGGAACGCTACTTGGAAGAATACGCAGCACACATCGGAGGTGATAAGTAATGAATATTCTGGATTGCGAAAAGCTGATAATGGTTGGTAGCGGTCTACTCATTATAGTGATAATTTCTGTCATTATCATGGAAATTACTTCTGTAAGAGTAAAACCAGGCTCAAATGAGGATTTTAAGCAAGGTATCTCTGTAGCGATAGTCTTGCTCATTGGTGGAGTTGTCTTTTATGGTACACTTTTCTGTATAAATGATTGTTTTACAGACTTGCGTGAAAAGGCTGCTTATGAAGAAGATGTGCGACAGAGAAATCTCATTGCACGGCACAAGGCAAATGAATTAGAAAAACTCAGTACAGCACCAAAGGAATACGAGAGGGTTTTAAATGGTGTAAAAGCGGATAATATTGTAAGCTGGGAAGACTATTTGCGGAATACAGATTATGTTACGATCTATATTGATGACGATCGTAAGGTCGTTCGTATCACAACAGGTCAGTAAGTTTTGAGGAGGAAATATATGCTGGAAGTACCAAAACACGGTTGGGCAACATTTACATATCGGGATTTTTCCTGCACACCGTCTTATCTGACCGATGTTCCGATGGATCTTCTGGACTGTCTGATCTCACTTTATGAGACCGGCTTTGGCGGGTGCCTTTTTGACACAGAGGGCAGCGAGTATGAACTGTTTTTATCGCAAGAGTCGGTACTTGTTGTCTGCCACGAAGATAAGCGGAAGATTTTGGATCTGACACCTGAAAATTATCTGGGGAACAGAGAAAAGAACCGGATGGCGAAAGAGCTGATCTTTGACATCGAAAGTAATCTCAATGACTGGGTATACTGGGACTATATGGATAACAATGCGGAAGAAACAGCGGTCCGCAGAGAAACTTTACGCACAAAGATTGAAAAACTGCGAAAACTGATCAAACAGACAGAGAAATAATACGAGAGAAGTATGGAAACCGGCAAAGGAATTTGCGGGTTTTCTTTTTCCATTTTTCATATAAATATGAAAATCCTAAAAGGAGGGTTTGAGATGGGGCAGTTTAGCTGGATCGATGCAAACGGAAAACAGAATATTGCAGAAAAAGACACGGTGACACTGTTGATCCCGCAGGAGTATATCAAAACCGCTGGTAAATTCTTTGGTGTAGATACCGTAGAGCACGGGATTCGTGGGGAATACGACGGATACGGATCTGTTGTGGTGAATAACCGGACAGTTGGTGTAGAGCAGCTGTATTCCTTTCTGAACCTCTGCTGCACCTCAAAAGAGCAGATGTCTGATCTGGCTGAAAGGTATCGTTATGTGATGTCCGGCACCGGCATCCAGAAAGCAAGAGAATTATATCTGGATGGAAAGGCAGATACCATTGAAAAAATGGAAGCGCTTTTGACAAAAAGGCTTAAAATCTACACCATGGCACAGAATCATAACAATGCAAATCTGATCTATCCGATCAAGATCACGCACGATACGGATCTTTGCTACAATGACTGCGAATTCTCTATGGAGGATCCAAACCAGGGGTTTTGGCCTTATGGAGAGGGTATTGTGAGCGAAGATCTCGATATGGATAGGCTGATGGGGGAGGTACGGGAAATCGAGCAAAACCGACAGGAGATCTTAAATGAATTAAGGGCCCCGAAACCAAACCTTCACGATATCCATGTTGGAGATATTGTGATCCATCGGGATATCCTTGATGACTGGGAAAAAGAGCGGGTATTGATCACAGCGGTCGAAAAAGAGCCCTACGCTATCACAAAGGATAATCCCGCAGGTATTGTGTTTTATGGAGAGACGCTGGATCCGAAACCATGGCATACGAAGCATGATCTCTGCCGGTGTGTTACAGAACAATCGCTTTTATCCGTTGTCGGCCATACAAAGGCTGAAACGGCTGCGGAGACCATTGGTATTGATCAGGAGGTAGAGGAGGAAAAGGATTATAGATGAACAGAAATACCGTGCGCATATGACAAAGGTATTGCCGCCGGGCGAAAAAAAAACAGACAGAGATGATATCTAAAAAGAGCAAAAAGAGAGGGCTGCTGTTGCAGCCCTTTTCTTTGATCATTCTTTATCTATTCCGCCTTCTTCGACCCGGAAGAACTCCTCGATCTCATCTGCAGCATAGTCTTTAAATGCGGTCCGGAGAGTATCTTTTTCCACATCGTTCAACTGGATGTAACCGTCTTTTACCCGACTTCCCTCTCCGTACAGGATCGCTTCGAGCTTATCATGAAGCTCATTACTTGCTGCATCGATACCTACCCGCATGGCAACCTCTTCCGTATACGGGTAATATTCTGCAAAGAAGACCAACTGATAATCATCCCCGTATTCCGCAAATTCTTCCGCCCCATCCATACTGTCGTATTGGAATGGATCTTCAACAGTAAGATCAAAAAGGAAGGATCGATCTTCGAGCGGAGCAAGAAGATATTTTCCTTCTTTTTCGTTTTCCATTCCGCCATATTCAACTTCACCATGAAGTGCGTCTCGGAACTTTTCCGGCAGTTTCGGGAGCATGATTTTATCATATTGCGCTTTACTCATAATCTTTCTCCTTTTTTTTATTTTTCATTGTTTACACTTCTTGCAGATATATGAAAAAAATTTTCAAAAAGCGTTTTTATGGACATAAAGTTTAAAGAAAAATGCTTATCTAATTTTCCCCGAATCCTCATAAAATAAGGTTTTCGGGGATTTTTAATAGCCGGTTTTGGTGGGTTTTGACGGCTTCTAATTTGTGGTATAATCCGGTTAGATGCTATTTTTCATATAATAGTAAGAGGAGGTATAAGTTATGACGGTATATGTAAATAGAATTGATGCAACAATCACGATTGATGATGTATTGTTCCAAGAAGCAAAGGATCATTTCATCCTGACGGATAACCATGACTTTATTGAGGTTTATATCATGAATGCAATCCGGTCTCAGGTATGTCAAAATCGAAAAGATTTTCAGCAGTTTTCTTTTGAAAAAACCAAAAAGAAGTATTCGGAAGAAGAATTGTCTAAAATCGTGGAAAAAGCAATGAGAGAAGAGATAGAAGATAGTATTTGAAAAAAAAGGATGTCCAGCATGATAATTCCAGGGGCTTCATCTGCATTAAAGAATGTAGAAAGTAATTTTTATTATAATGGGTTAGAAATATCAAAGATCAATTTTGATATAACTGAATTTGCAAAGATATGTGATATTATCAATGACTTAAAATATCAGCTTTCCAGAGAACGAAATTTGGAAGAAGTCAGAGAAAAGTATAAAGTATTGATCAAAACCCCGCTATATCAAGGTAGGTCTTTGTTTACATCAGCATATAAAGAAAAATGTTTTTCAACAATGTATAACAATGCCCAAAAATCCATCGATGCATTAACAAAAGAAGACTTTTTATATTTTACCGAGGACTTATTTCTTCTGATAGCACAGCAAATGGATACACTTGCTTTACAGGCTAAGTCAGGTATTGTATTGCCTAAAAACGATATTATCAGTAAGATTAAGAAGCGTTCCGAAATATTGATTTTTACCAACTATCAGCATAATATAGAACAATTATCTAATTGCTTCTATCGAACATCAGAATTGGAGTTTATCAATGGATTCGAGGATTATATTTATACAGATGAACAGTTAAAGAATGCCTTAACAGAGATTTAACTCATATAAGGACAAGGAAGTATAATTTATGACATGCAACATTTGTGGAACAGATATCGCAATAGCATTGTAGAGAAGGTGATACAGAAAGATTTTACCATATCTATTTCCCAGACGCAGAGTTAGAAATATTTTTTCATATATGTTAGGACAATGAAAAATCAATGGAGGGGAAAGATATGGCAACGGAAAGAGAAGCAAAAAGAGCAGAAAAGATCCGTGACATCACCAATATTGCATCTGTAGTGGCAGCGATCGTCGGCCTGGTCAGCTTTGCAATCATGGTTGTAACAAAGCATTATTCACAGCATCTTGCGCTGTGCATCACAATCTTCTTTGTGATCACGCTTGCTATTTCGATCGATAAGGATGTCTGGCTGGATGAATACAACCGCAAAAAGCTGTTGTCCTCTTTGAAAGACGCTGCATAGCGGCTTTCCTCCTTGCGGGGCGCAGCAGAGCTGCTTTCTTCAAAGGACACTGCATAACTGTGAACAAGAAAGAAGTGGTGATACAAAATGGTGCAGATACCAAAAAGAGTAACTGATCTGATAAAAGAATTACATAACGCCGGGTTTGAAGCCTATATCGTCGGCGGTGCTGTCCGGGATTTCGTCCTGGGGGAGAAACCGCACGACTGGGATATCGCGTCCTCTGCAGATACCGATATTCTTCAGAAGATCTTTTCTGACCGGCATTTTGTACCCAGTGGGATCCAGTATGGCACGGTGACTGTGGATGGCTATGAGCTCACGACTTTCCGTTCGGAGAGTACCTATTCGGATGGCAGACACCCGGATGCGGTTACCTTTGCGAAAACGATCGAAGAAGACCTGAAGCGCCGGGACTTTACCATTAACGCAATGGCTCTGGATCCGACCAAGCCAGACAGAATCATTGACCCTTATGATGGACAGGCGGACTTACATGACGGCCTTATCCGCTGCGTCGGTGATCCGAAAGAGCGCTTCTCCGAAGATGCACTGCGTATGATGCGTGCAATCCGGTTTGCAGCGAAATTTGATTTTAAGATCGAAGAGAAGACCTGGAGGGCAATCCAGGATACATCAGACCTAATCCGAAATGTTTCTGCAGAGAGGATCTGCGCAGAACTGGAAAAGACTTTGCTTTCCAGTCATCCAAAACAAGGTATGAATCTGCTATATGATTCCGGGTTAATGGATCAGATTCTGCCAGAGGTCGCCGATTTGGCCGGAGTGATCAATAATTTTAATCCGGATGAAATGCTGATGAAACCCAGTCTGTTTCATGAGACCGTAGATACTTTGAAATCATTAAAGTATGAAAAAGTGTTTGGTAATGAAAAATGTGTATTCTTTGCCGCTCTGTGTTATAACCTTGGTAAACCAGGCGTTATAACAAAAGATTGTGACGGGGTTACAAAATTTCCCGGATTTGCGGCAAAATCTACAGAAATTGCCGAAAATCTATTAAAACGGCTGAAATTTTCCAACGATGACCTGAAATACACACTAGAATTGATCCAATACAGCGATCCGGAAGCGCTTTTGGAAGTAAGAGGCAAAGGAACTCCTAATCAGATAGCTGCAAACATTCGTAGATTCGCAGCAGAACATACAGCAAAATTTGGAGATTCCTTTTTGAGGGATCTGCTATCACTTGGAGTAAGCATAAGCTGTGCAACACTTTATCCAAGTTCAAGACAGATGAGGGCAAAACAGGAAAACGGTTCTTTCTATGTGGATTTTTGCAAACTGTGCAAAGAGTTTGTGGAAAACGGTACAGCGATTACAATGAATCAAATGACAGTCAACGGCAATGATGTCCGGGAACACGGATTTGAGGGTAAAGAGATCGGCACGGTACTCTCAGAACTGTATCAGAAATGTCTGGAAAATCCAAAACTGAATGATCGGGGATCCTTACTGGAGATCCTGGAAAATATGCAGGAAAAAGAAAAGGAAGAAGATTTGGAGTGAGTAGCAAGGAATTGTTATGGGAAAAGTATGGTTAAAAACAAGATACGACAACAGCATGAAGATGGAGATCCCGCATAATCCGAACTTTGCACAGGCCATGTATGGCTTTCGGGAGTTCGGAGAGGAGATCGTTCCGTATCACGAGATCAAGGACATTTATGAGGCGGTTGAGCGGGACGATATTGTGCTGGATTATATTGATCAATGCTCATCCGTATTCTATAAGTTTGGCGTGGAGCCGAAGATCCCGGATTATCCGGACCAGCTCCGGACATTTCTGGGCAGAAAGGTATGGAAGGACACGATCAACAGTATCTCGGCAGATGAATCCAAATGGTCTGCAGGATATTTCGTGAAGCCGACAAGGGATAAGGCCTTTACCGGTAAGATCATCCGGAATATCTCGGATCTGATCGGCTGCGGAAGCTGCTATGAAAATTATGAGGTGATCGTCAGCGAGCCAATTGACATTGTTGCGGAGTGGAGATGCTTCATTACATATGACCGGATCGTTGATGTCAGGCCATATGGCAGCCTGGTTAAGCCGGATTATGATGGATTTCTATACCATTATGACAGCAGCGTACTCCAACGTATGATGGAGGCCTTTGTAGAATGGGAGGAACGGCCGGCCGCCTGCAGTATGGATATTTGTGTCACCCGGGAGGGCAGAACATTGCTTGTGGAAATGAATGATGCTTATTCTTTGGGGTGTTATGGCCTGCCCGGAGTGCTATATGCACGACTGATATCTGCCAGATGGAGCCAGTTACTGGGAAGAAAAGACGAGTATAAAACTGTTTAATATGATTCTGTTTCCATCCGGTTATTACAGCATATCAAAGGTGGATGAAGATGATAGGTCAAAAATGTTATACAAAACAGAGCCCAGGGTGCTACCCAATGCTAATTAGATAAGAAATTTTCAATCTCTAAAGCCGCATAATTAGCATTGAAATCCGAAAAGTCTATTCAGTTAAGGCAGTAGAAAACAAACAAAGACCTATCGGCAGAGAAATCTGTTCGGTAGGTCTTTTTATTTTACTGTATTAGAGCATGACGATATGGTTGGATTCATTCAGCCAACCTCAAATAGAGATATTCAGTTGTGTCTTTCTATGCGACACGATACATGAACCATACTGCTGATTTAGGCTTCATATTACGCTTATCAGCCCGTCCACTCACAACAGGACGAGTATATCCCAACAGTTCTGCATATATCCTGTCAGGCGGTTCGTGAGCGTGTAATCTGAAATACTTTCTCACAAGGGTTACAGCATCCTTAAATGACAGTACATACTTATACTTCTTTTGTGCTGACTGTGGTACAGATACAGCGTTTATCGTTCTGCTGACCACATTAAACATGATAAGGTGTGCAATAAGTTCCATCTCTACGAAATCGTCTTTACGACTGTGGAATTGTACTGCTCCGAGGGCGTATTTCAGCTCACGGAAAGAGGTTTCTATATCCCATCTGATGTGATACAGTTCTTTCATCTTCTTTGCAGGGAACTCAAACCGATTCAGATTGGTTATCAACACTTCCCATACCTGTTTACCTGATTCGGGGTCGTTAATCTGGAACTTTACCACACGACACTTTATCTTCTCAAATTGCTTGAAATCCCAACGCTGATACCTTGTGTTCGGAGACAGATACTTCTTATGGATATTCTTCGGAGCATTTATCAGATGGATGTTTTCGGTATCCTTGTTCTGAATGTAATATCTGTTGGATGTAGTGACCTTGAACTCCATCTCTACATCACATTCCCTGTCAGGCAGATTTGCAATCTCTTTGATACCACCGTCACCTGCCTTGGTACGGATTACATAGTATCCATCACCATTAAGGCGGTTACAATGCTCAATCATATTGAAGCCGTCATATCCCCTGTCCATCATAATGATGTACGGATGTTTAGGGTGCAGACGCTCAAACATTTCAAGAGCAGCACCACGCTCATCGGCAGAAGATTTAGGCTGTATCACAATATCTTGATAGGTCCTGTCTGTGATATTAAAGAGCATATTCCCGTGCATCTGACTGAAAGGCTTGTAAGGCTCACCATTTATTTTCGGTCTGCCTGTAGGAGCTTTCATAGCGTATTTGGATTTGGATTGATACGGCATATTAAAATCCGAACCATCTGTGGCAAAGAGTTCGTATTTGCCATTATAGAGATTATGACGATACAGCGTATTGTTGTAATCATTAAGCAGAGCCATAAACATATCAGGCGTGAGTTTGGCTTTCTGTTGTTCATAAGCAGAAGTAGTCATACGGTCATCCATATCAGGAAATGCGTGTATCATCTCGGTATTGAGTGACTGACCTTCCATGTTCAGGGTAACTTTAATAGTCGTGGACGCATTAAGTTTGCGGTCACGGGTAAAGTCAGCAGGATTCTTCGTAAAATCAGATATATGGGATACCATATCTGAAATCACGCCATCCAACTGCTGTAAGGCTGTGTATTGTTGGTCTGCAATAGGCATAAGACATCACCTACCTTTGAACCAACGGTATTTCCTGCGTTTTGGGGATTCGTTACGGATATGCCTTGAAAAATGAAATGATAGATTTAATAATTCTGCTCATTTATGAGCATTTTTGTATAATTTTCAACATAAGTTTCGCTTGACAATTTAGACCATAGGCATTATTATAAAGGCTGTAAAGGTTGTAACGAATTGGTACGCAAGTACCGTTGAGTTAAATAACGGAAATGGCATCTGTAATCTTTGGTCGGAGAGCGGGTGCCTTTTCTATTGGGTAAACTACTACAGAAATAATATTACCACCAAAGTCTGAATATTTCAACTAAACAGTATCAAATACTACTATAAAAATCTAAAAATAAAAAAGCACCCTTTCGGATGCTAATTCATCAGTTCAAGTATCTTCAAAGCTCGTTCTTGCTCATCTTCTGACATATCGGATAGCTTCTGAACCAATTTCCTATTCAGTTTAGATT
>JAFXQR010000032.1 GCA_017526985.1 Lachnospiraceae bacterium | reverse complement strand
CCGGTAGAGATCACCCCGGGAGACGGCACCAATCCGTACACCGAAGAGTGGCTCATCAGCTTTAAGAATGAGACGCACAACCACCCGACCGAGATCGAGCCCTTCGGTGGCGCTGCGACCTGTCTTGGCGGCGCGATCCGCGATCCCTTGTCAGGACGTTCCTATGTATATCAGGCCATGCGTATTACCGGCGCGGCAGACCCGCGTGTGCCGGTAGCAGATACATTAAAGGGCAAGCTGCCGCAGAAGAAACTGGTGCGCGGCGCGGCTCACGGCTATTCTTCCTACGGTAACCAGATCGGTCTGGCTACAGGCTATGTAAAGGAAATATACCATCCGAACTATGTGGCAAAGCGTATGGAGATCGGTGCCGTTATGGGTGCTGCTCCGAGAAAGAATGTTATGCGTCTGACTTCCGATCCGGGAGATATCATCATCCTGCTGGGCGGCCGTACCGGTCGTGACGGCTGCGGCGGTGCTACCGGATCTTCCAAGGTACACACCGAGCAGTCCATCGAGGTGTGCGGGGCTGAGGTACAGAAGGGTAATGCGCCGACCGAGCGTAAATTGCAGCGCCTGTTCCGCAGACCGGAAGTAAGCAAGCTGATCAAGAAATGTAACGACTTTGGTGCCGGCGGTGTATCCGTTGCCATCGGTGAGCTGGCAGACGGTCTGACCGTTGATCTGGACAAGGTGCCGAAGAAGTATGCCGGTCTGGACGGTACGGAACTGGCGATCTCCGAATCCCAGGAGCGTATGGCAGTAGTCATCGATCCGAAGGATGTAGCGGAATTTATGAAATATGCGGATGAGGAAAACCTGGAAGCTACGGAAGTAGCCGTTGTGACCAAGGAACCGCGTCTGGTGCTGCAGTGGAGAGGCAAGGATATCGTAAATCTCTCCAGAGCGTTCCTGGATACCAACGGCGCGCATCAGGAGTGCACGGTTTCCGTGGATATCCCGGAAGAGGATGAGAATCCGCTGAAGAAAGTGGCTTCCGAAAAGGCAGCAGAAGATTTGGAGAAGGGTGACGAAAAGGCGGCTTGGCTGGATGTCATCTCCGATCTGAATGTCTGCTCCCAGAAGGGGCTGGTGGAAATGTTTGACGCTTCCATCGGCGCAGCCAGCGTATTAATGCCGTATGGCGGTAAATATCAGCTGACGGAGACACAGACCATGGTGGCGAAGCTGCCTATGGCCGGTACGGATTCTTCCGATACCGTGACTATGATGAGCTACGGTTTTGATCCGTATCTGTCCAGCTGGAGCCCGTACCACGGCGCGATCTACGCGGTACTTTCTTCGATCTCCAAGATCGTGGCAGCCGGCGGTGAGCACAAGAAGATCCACTTTACCTTCCAGGAGTACTTCCGAAGAATGACCGAGGATCCGTCCCGCTGGAGCCAGCCTTTTGCGGCACTGCTGGGTGCCTTTGACGCGCAGCTCGGCTTTGGTCTGGCATCCATCGGCGGTAAGGACTCCATGTCCGGTACCTTCAATCACATCGATGTACCGCCGACACTGGTAAGCTTTGCGGTGGATGTGGCAACCCAGGATCAGATCATCACGCCGGAGTTCAAGACCGCAGGCGATGCGCTGGTACTGTTCTCCGTACCGAAGGATGAATATGATATCCCGGTCTATAAAGAGACTATGGAAGTATTTGACGCGGTGACCAAACTGATCCGCGAAGGCAAGGTAAAGGCCGCTTATGTGCTGGATGCCAACGGTATCCCGGCAGCGGTAGCCAAGATGGGCTTTGGTAACGGCCTGGGTGCAGAAATCTCCGATGAAGTAACGACGGAGGAGCTGTTTGCAAACCGTATCGGCGATATCATCGTGGAAATGGCGGAAGCAGATGCCGATGCTCTGGCAGAGGATGATGCTTACGATGAGATCAGCACGAACATCTGGAAGATCGGTAAGGTGACCGACGGTGCATTTGTGCACGGTGCCGTAAAGGTAGAGCAGGCAGAAGCGCTGCAGAACTGGAAAGAGCCGCTGAACCGCGTGTTCCCGGCAGTCTCCGGTGAGGCAGAAGATAAAGAAGTCGAGTTTAAGGACTTTGCAGCAAAAGAGATCCATATCTGCAAGAATAAAGTGGCGAAGCCGACCGTATTTATCCCGGTATTCCCGGGCACGAACTGCGAATACGACAGTGCGAGAGCCTTTGAGAGAGCCGGAGCAAAGCCGGTGGTCAGAGTGTTTAAGAACCGCAGTGCAGAGGACATCCGTGAATCCGCGGAGATCTTTGCAAAAGAGATCGCGCAGGCGCAGATCATTATGTTCCCGGGCGGCTTCTCCGCAGGTGATGAGCCGGACGGCAGCGCGAAGTTCTTTGCTACGGCATTTAGAAATGAGAAGTTAAAGGAAGCGGTAACGGCATTGCTGCAGGAGCGCGATGGTCTGGCACTGGGTATCTGTAACGGTTTCCAGGCGTTGATCAAGCTGGGACTGGTGCCTTACGGTGAGATCGTGGGTCAGACGGAAGAGAGTCCGACTCTGACCTTCAATACCATCAACCGCCACATCTCCAAGATGGCGTACACCAGAGTGGTATCCAATCTGAGCCCGTGGCTGCAGAAAGCAGAGCTGGGCGGGGTATACACCTCGGCAGCATCCCACGGCGAAGGACGTTTCGTGGCACCGGCAGATGTGCTGAAGAAGCTGTATGAGAACGGACAGATCGCAACGAGATACTGTGATCCGGAAGGCCGTGTGACCATGGACGAAGAGTGGAACATCAACGGCTCCATCGGCGCAGTAGAAGGTATCACTTCTCCGGACGGCAGATGCTTCGGTAAGATGGCACACGCAGAGCGTCGTGATGACCATGTAGCGATCAACATCTACGGCGAGCAGGATCTGAAGATCTTCGAGTCCGGTGTGGCATACTTCTTATAATATACTGAATTGCTGGCGGAGTTACACCTCATCCGGCGCTGGCGCGCCACCTTCTCCTTCGGTCTACAGTCCTGCTAAACTCACTTCGTTCGCTAAGCAGGAACTGGTACCCTCAAGGGGAAGGCAAGGGGGAGTAGCTGACCTAAGGCGTATATAGAATATGGGGGCTGGAATGTTAATCAGAGAAGAACTGGAAAAAGCGGAGCGTGAGAACTTAAGCCCTTATGCGACGCTCAGTGAAAATTCCAAAGGAAGAGAGCGGGAAGAAGAGCAGTGCGACATCCGCCCCGTCTTTTCCCGTGACCGTGACCGGATCGTGCATTCCAAAGCTTTCCGTCGATTGAAAGATAAAACACAGGTATTTTTGAATCCCGAAGGGGATCATTACCGTACGCGCCTGACCCACACCTTAGAGGTGGCACAGATCGCCAGGACCATTGCCAGAGCCCTTCGTATGAATGAGGAACTGGTGGAGGCCATAGCACTTGGTCATGACCTGGGACATACACCCTTTGGCCATGCAGGGGAGCGGGCACTGCAGGAAGTGTGTCCTTTGGGATTTCGTCATAATGAGCAGAGCGTGCGTGTGGTGGATGTGCTGGAGCGCGACGGGGAGGGACTGAACCTGACCTGGGAAGTGCGGGACGGTATGGAGCACCATCAGCTGCGGGGCAAGCCGTCTACATTAGAGGGCAAGATCGTACGTTATTCGGATAAACTGGCCTACATTCATCACGATATGGATGATGCCATCCGGGCGCAGGTGCTCACGGACGCGGATGTGCCAAGAGAGATCGGTAACGTGCTGGGCTATACCACCAAGGAGCGGCTGGACCATCTGATCCACAACGTGATCTCCACCAGCCGGGACAAGAACGACATCCTGATGACGCCGGAAGTGGAATGGGCCATGACGGAGATGCGGGAGTTTATGTTTGAGCGTGTCTACCAGAACCACATCGTCAAAGCGGAAGAGAGCAAGGCGGAGTCGTTGGTAAAGACCCTGTACGCCTACTTTGTTTCCCATCACGGCGAGATGCCCACGGAGTTTCAGCATCTGATGGAACGCGGTGAGAGCGTGGAGCGTGTGGCCTGCGACTATATCGCGTCGATGACGGACCATTTTGCCATTGCCAAATATGAGGAGATCTACATTCCGAAATCGTGGCATGGCTGAAGTTGTGAATAGTTTTTTTGTAACAGGTATTAAGTTATGATGGTTTTGCCCGATATAAAGAGAGAAGTGCGTGACCGGAATGATATTGTAGATATCATTTCTTCTTATGTGAGTCTGAAGCGGCACGGCGGCAATTACGTAGGCCTGTGCCCGTTCCACAATGAAAAGACGCCTTCGTTTTCCGTGAATCAGAGAGATCAGTATTTCTATTGCTTTGGCTGCCATGCAGGCGGCGATGTATTTACTTTTTTACAAAAATACGAGAATATGACCTTCCCGGAAGCGTTGAAGTTCCTGGCGGACCGGGCGGGGGTGGCGCTTCCCGAAGTCGAGATGACGGAAGAGATGAAGCGTAATGTGAATCGCAAGAAGCAAATCTTTGAGGCGCTGAAGGCGGCAGAGAATTTCTTTTACCAGCAGCTCCGTTCCGAGAGAGGGGCGCTGGGCAAACGCTATTTTGAGCAGCGGCAGTTAACGGACGAGACCCTGCATAAGTTTCATCTGGGCTATTCCCTGCAGTACAGCGACGCACTGGTGAACTATCTGCGGAAAAAGGGCTATCCGGATGATATCATATTAGATGCCGGACTGGCAGGACACTCCGAGCGGGAAGGTTTGTACGACAAATTTACCAATCGTGTGATGTTTCCGATCTATGACCCTGCGGGCAAGGTGATCGGTTTCGGCGGACGCGTGATGGGAGAGGGGACGCCCAAATATCTGAACTCCCCGGAAACCTCTTTTTTTGAAAAAAGAAAGAATCTGTACGCGCTGCAACTGGCGAGAGCGTCCAAGGCATCGCAGTTTATTCTGTGCGAAGGTTATATGGATGTGATCTCCATGCATCAGGCGGGCTTCACGCAGGCAGTGGCATCCCTGGGTACCTCCTTTACGCCGGAGCAGGCGATGTTGTTGAAGCGCTTTGAAAGAGACATTTATCTGGCATATGACAGCGACCATGCAGGAACGGATGCGGCATTGCGTGCCATCAGCATACTGCGGCAGACCGGACTGGTGGCCAGGGTCATCAATATGCAGCCCTACAAGGATCCGGATGAATTCATCAAGAACCTGGGGGCAGAAGAATACCAGAAGCGGATCGATGAGGCGGAGAACGGATTTTTGTTTGAGATCCGCATTCTTCGGAAGAATTATAAGACAGACGATCCGGCAGAAAAGACCAAGTTTGAAACGGAAGTGGCAAGGAAACTGTGCGTCTTTTCGGAGGAATTGGAACGGGAAAACTACCTGAATGCGGTAGCGGAACAATATGGGATCCCCAAAGACAGCTTAAAGAAGCGGGTGATCAGCGAGGCGGCGAGAGAGGGACTGAAGAGTGCACAGGAGCGGGTGCAGATCCGGCCGGTGCAGACGGAGAAAAAGTCCAATGCGGAAGAGCACGCAAAGTACGCCCAGAGATTGCTGCTGACCTGGCTGAATGAGGACAGGAGTTGTTTCACGCGCGTTAAGGAATATATCTCGGCAGAAGATTTTACAGACCCGCTATACCGCAGGATCGCGGAAAAAATGTTTGCGGATCTGGAAGCCGGCGTGTTTCGGCCGGTAGAGATCATCGGCATGTTTGATGAGCTCGAGGAACAGGAGGCGGCCAGTCAGGTATTTCAGACCAAGCTGGGAACGGAAGTGGCAAAGGAAGATAAAGAAAAGGCTTTGCGTGACATCGTGTTGCGTGTAAAGCAGGAGAGCTTTGACCAGGCTTCCGGAACCCTTGGCTCGGATGTGAATGCACTGAACCGTGTGGTAGAAGGAAAACATATCCTCGAGAAACTGCGGAAGATCGACCGTATCTGAAACATAGGTGCAAAAGCATGGATGCTTGGGAGGTAAACGATGGCAACCAAAAAAATGACAGAAAAGAAAGCGGAAAAGGCAGAGATGAAGGATTCGAAAGAGACGAAGGAAACAAAAGAAAAGAAGACGGCAGAGAAGAAATCTGCAGAAAATAAGAGCGACAGCAAGGAAAAAGTGACCAAGAAGGCAAAGGCCGAAGCGGAGGAAACGAAGACCACCAAGACGGCAGCAAAAGACGGCGATAAGAAGACAGCAAAAAAGCCGGAAACAAAGAAATCTGCGGAGAGCAAGGAAGATAGGATTGATGATTCGCAGAGCGGTGATAACGAAGAACTGATCCAGGCACAGATCGATGAGCGTCTGAAAAATCTGCTGAACAAATCCAAGAAGAACGGCTATGTGGAGTACAAGCAGGTCATCGATGCGTTTTCCGAGTTCAATCTGGATGCGCAGCAGTTTGACCGCATCTGGGATGCGCTGGACAAGAACCGTATCGTGCTGCGTGTCGAGGAAATGGACGAGGACGATATTCCCGAGGACGAGCTGGCGCTGGAAGAAGAGGAAGAGATCGCGCTGGATATGGAGAGCCTGGAAGAAGGCGTGGTGGACAGCAATGTCAACATGGAAGATCCGGTGCGTATGTACTTAAAGGAGATCGGCCGTGTGCCGCTGCTTTCCGCAGAAGAAGAGATCGAGCTGGCCAAGAAGATGGAAGTGGGCTTTGAGGCAGCGCAGAAGAACGAAGAGTTTGCGGAAAAGCGTGCCGTGCTGCAGAAACAGCTGGACGAAGGCAAGAAGGTGCAGGATGCCAAGGAGAAGATCGAGGAGCTGGACAAGAAGATCGCAGAGAACCAGCGCAAGATCGATATCGGCAAGCGTGCCGGGCAGGATCTGTCCCAGGCCAACCTGCGTCTGGTGGTAAGTATCGCTAAGCGTTATGTGGGCCGCGGTATGCTGTTCCTGGATCTGATCCAGGAAGGTAATCTTGGTCTGATCAAGGCGGTAGAAAAGTTTGATTACCGCAAGGGATATAAGTTCTCCACCTATGCGACATGGTGGATCCGTCAGGCCATCACCCGTGCCATCGCGGACCAGGCGAGAACCATCCGTATCCCGGTACATATGGTAGAGACCATCAACAAGATCATCCGCATCAACCGTCAGCTACTGCAGGAACTGGGACGCGAGCCGTCTCCATCCGAGATCGCGGAGCGTATGGATATGCCGGAGGATCGTGTGCGTGAGATCTTAAAGATCTCCCAGGAGCCGGTATCCTTAGAGACACCCATCGGTGAAGAGGAAGATAGCCACTTGGGCGATTTCATCCCGGATGACAATATGCCGGTACCGGCAGATGCAGCAGCATTTACCATGCTGAGCGAACAGCTGGATGAGATCCTGGATACCTTAACGGACAGAGAGCGCAAGGTACTGACACTGCGTTTCGGTCTGATCGACGGCCGTGCGCGTACGCTGGAAGAGGTGGGCAAGGAGTTCAATGTCACCCGTGAGCGTATCCGTCAGATCGAGGCGAAGGCACTGCGTAAGCTCCGTCATCCGACCAGAAGCAAACGCATCAAGGACTATCTCGAGTAATGATCAAGTTATCAAAACGACTGGAAGCCCTGGGCCGACTTTGCGAGGTTGGTTCAGTGGCGGCTGATGTAGGCTGTGACCACGGCTATTTATCCATCCGGCTGGTACAGGAAGGCATCTTTGAGCGGATGCTGGCCATGGATCTGCGGGAAGGGCCGTTGGCGGCGGCAAAAGCGCATGTGGCGGAAGCAGGACTTGCGGACCGCATCGAGTGCCGGCTTTCCGATGGCTTGCGGGCCATGCAGATCGGCGAAGCGGACAGTATGATCTGCGCCGGGATGGGCGGACCCCTGATGCAGCGGATCCTGGAGCAGGACATCGATAAAGTGAGAGGAATGCGCCAGCTTGTGCTGCAGCCTCAGTCGGACATGGCACAGTTTCGCCGCTGGCTGCGGGAAAACGGATTTGTGATCATAGCCGAGGATATCGTATTTGAGGATGGGAAGTATTATCCCATGATGAAAGCGGTGCCGGAGAACGAGGGTATGACAGATAGCAACGATCACGGGGGCTGTGAGGATGCGGTTCATCGGGAAACGGTTGCAGATTTTCGGGTAACAGTTGCAGATCCGGAACTCTCCGATGCCTTCGGACCATATTTGCTGGCACAGCGGCATCCGGTATTGCTGGAGTACTTAAAGCAGCGGAACGGTTTTGTATCCGAAGCACTGAAACAGCTGGAGCAGGCACAGCGCTCCGGCAGCGATGAGCGGCGTGCACAGCGCGTGACAGAGTTGCAGCAGGAGAAGGAACTGATCAAGAAAGCTATGGCATTTTAGTGGCCGGGGAGACACCTCATCCGGCGCTGGCGCGCCACCTTCCCCTCAAGGGGAAGGCAAGATGCTGCCGATACGCTATCACTTCCCTCAAGGGGAAGGCAAGTTTAGGCTATAGGTGTTTGCATAGTCCACAGTCCAAGGAGGATACCACATGACACTTGGCGAGATCATCGAAGAACTGGAGCAGCTTTCCCCGCCCTCCTTTGCGGAGAAGTGGGACAACAGCGGTCTGATGTGCGGCAGGAAAAAGAAGGAAGTGAAGAGTATCCTGCTGTCGGTGGATGCCACGGACGAAGTGGTGGAGGAAGCGGTGCTTTCGGAAGCCGACCTGCTGCTCACCCATCACCCGCTGATCTTTCCGTCCATCTCGCACATCACGGAAGAGGATATCGTGGGACGGCGGCTGTTAAAGCTGATCGGCGCGGATGTGGCGTGCTATGCGATGCATACCAATTTTGATGTGATGGGCATGGCGGATGAAGCGGCGGACCGTCTGGGGCTGACCGACCGGGAAGTACTGGATGTGACCTATGAAGATACGATCTCGAAGGAAGGGATCGGGCGTGTCGGACATCTGCCGCAGGAGATGAGTGTGGCGGAATGCGCGGAGTTGGTGAAGGAAGTGTTCCTGCTGGATCATGTCCATGTGTTTGGGGATCTGGACCGCAGGATCCGGAAAGTGGCGGTATCGCCGGGCTCCGGTAAGTCTATGATCCAAAAAGCGCTGCAGACCGGTGCGGAAGTGCTGATCACCGGTGACATCGGGCACCACGACGGGATCGATGCCGAGGCGGCGGGACTCACCATCATCGACGGCGGACATTACGGCATCGAAAAACTGTTTGTGAAATATATGAAGGATTTTTTGCGGAGCCGCTTCCCGGAACTGGAAGTGCACAGTGCTTCGCAGAAGGAACCATACAGCATTGTATAATGGGGGCAGAACAGGAGGTAAGGGTTATGTCAGAAGTGACATTAAAGATCAAAGGCGAAGAGATCAAAGCAGAGCGCGGCACTTCTTTTGAAGAGCTGGCGAAGCGTTATCAGAAGGACTATGACGCGCAGATCGCTCTGGTGCTGGAGAACGGCAAGATCCGCGAGCTGAGCAAGACGGCCAAGAAAGACGCGGAATTGGAGTTTATCACCGTGAAGCGTTCCAGCGGACACAAGTCCTATGTGCGCACGGCGATCCTGATCATGGTCAAGGCCATCGACGATATCTGCGGCCACGACAAGACAAAGCAGGTCAAGGTGGAATTTGCCATCGGCAACGGCTATTACATCAGTCCGAAGGAAGGGCTGACCATTGATGAGGCATTTCTCGCGAAGCTGGATGCCAGAATGCATGAGCTGGTGGATGCAAAGATCAAGATCCAAAAGACCTCTATGCCGACGGACGAAGCCAGAAAGATGTTTGCGGAAGCCGGGATGGTGGACAAAGACCGTCTGTTCCGTTTCCGCAGGGGATCTTCCGTCAATGTTTATGAACTGGACGGCTATCGGGATTATTATTATGGCTATATGCTGCCGGATACCGGATATATCAGGCATTTTTCACTGGAACCATACGAAGACGGCTTTATGCTGGTGCTTCCCACGGCATCCAATCCGGAGCAGCTGGAGACTTTTGTACCCAGAAAGAAGCTGTTCGGCGCATTGAAGACTGCTGATGACTGGGGTGCAAAACTGGGCGTGGATACCGTTGGTGACCTGAACGAGTGCATCTGCGCCGGCGGGATCAGTGATCTGATCCTTTTGCAGGAGGCATTGCAGGAGCGCAGGATCGCAGAGATCGCCAGAGAGATCGTGGAGCGTGGCGGCGTCAAGTTTGTGATGATCGCGGGGCCGTCCTCTTCCGGTAAGACCACATTTTCCCACCGTTTATCGGTGCAGCTGGCATCCTACGGTTTGAAGCCGCATCCCATCGCTGTGGATGATTATTTCAAAAACCGGGTGGATACTCCCAAGCATCCGGACGGCAGCTACAACTTTGAGTGTTTGGAAGCCATTGATGTGGAGTTGTTCAATAATGATATGGTGGCGCTCCTAAACGGCGAGACCGTAGAGCTGCCGACCTTCAACTTTATCACCGGCACCCGGGAGTACAAGGGCAACCGTAAGACCCTGGGCAAGGAAGACATCCTGGTGATCGAAGGCATCCACGGCTTGAATGACAAGATGAGCCATGCGCTGCCGGTAGAGAGCAAGTATAAGATCTACATCAGCGCGCTGACCTCCTTGAATATTGACGAGCACAACCGGATCCCCACCACGGACGGACGACTGTTGCGCAGAATGGTGCGTGACGCCAGAACCCGAGGCGCTTCGGCACAGCGGACCATCGGTATGTGGCCGTCGGTGCGTCAGGGCGAGGAAGAAAACATCTTCCCGTTCCAGGAGAGCGCGGATGCGACTTTCAACTCGGCACTGATCTATGAACTGGCAGTACTGAAACAGTTTGCGGAGCCGCTGCTGTTCTCGGTGAAACCGGATGAGCCGGAGTATTACGAAGCAAAGCGTATGCTCAAATTCCTGGAGTACTTCCTGGGTGTGAGCAGTGAGCATCTGCCGAACAATTCCATCGTACGCGAATTTGTCGGCGGATCATGTTTTAATGTATAAGTTATAAATATACCAAGAGAGACGGATGATCGCGGGGCGCGAAAGCGTCGTGAGGAAAGTCCGGGCTTCACAGGGCAGGATGCCGGATAACGTCCGGTGGAGGCGACTCCCAGGCCAGTGCAACAGAAATGACACAGCCTTCTTATTTTAAGGCGGCAATGGTGAAATGGCAGTGTAAGAGACTACCGCCCCTTTGGTAACAAAGGGGGCAGATGTAAACCCCATCCGAAGCAAGACCAAACAGAGAGCGATACGCTTGCCCGGCGTGCTTTCAGGTAGGTCGCTGGAACCGTGTGGTAACATACGGTCTAGATAGATGATCATCCCGGTCCGCAAGGACTATGACATAACCCGGCTTACAGCCTCTCTTGGTGTTTATATAAGAAAAAAAGGATCTCCGGAGTGATACCGGAGATTTTTATTTGTTTTTACATGTATTATAAGAAGAAAAACTGAAATTTTACAGAAAAAACTATAGATTTTTTCAGAACGGTGCTATATACTGATAGAAGTTGACATAATTTTTTTACATAATGCAACGAACAAAGGGAGAAAATCGTGAAGGAGGAAAGAAGGAAAATGCACAAAACAACGAAGAATGCAAGCATTCATGTGCAGAAGCTGCTTCGCAGGGCAATCACCATGCTTCTGGTGATGGGGCTTTATGTCAATCTGTTTGACGGCTGGTTTACCCTGAAGGCAGAAGCGGCAGATCCTGTTGTTGAGGGAACCGTGGAGAAGGATTCCACAGACAATCTGCTGAAGCTCAACACCTCAGCCGGTGTGATGCTGATCAAGATCGACAGCGATGTAAAGATCACCGGTGCCGGCGTGCTGATGTCCGGTATGAAGGTAAAGGTGAGCTACATTTACGGCAGTGACAAGTATCTGCACACCAAATACATCGAAGCACCGTCAGGTACTACCTGGGGGGCAGTGGTAAATACAGCAAATACCGTCACTCTGAGCGGTAAAGTACTGGAGGGTTCTGACCAGAGCGCGATCAAGCTGGATTATAACGGCAGCACACTGAAGATCCGCCTGGATTCTACTACCGTTTATGAAAACTTCCACATCCTGCAGCAGGATCGTACCATTGATGTTACCGTAGCGCAGGGTTCGGATGCTTATCTGCATGCTGTCAAGATCGGCACGCAGGCGGTACAGAACAGCAGCGCTCTGATGGGCAATGTGGACCGCACACCGGATGGCAGAACGGTGGCTACTGTATCCGGTACTGTACAGGAAGGCTGCACCGATGAGATGTTCCATCTGAAGGTAAACGGCAACATAATGAAGATCAAGATCGACAAGACCACGGATCTGAGCCTGATCCACGCACTGATCCCGGGCACGACCATCACAGCAGCCGTATACACCGGCGATGACAAGTATCTGCACGCTTACAAGCTGGCAGGCAACGTCGCATTGCAGAATACCGCAGTACGCGATGCTTCCAGCTCTATCACCGTGACCGGTACGGTAGAAAAGAACACTACAGACAATATCCTGTATCTGTCCACCAACGGCGGTTCCATGATCATCAAACTGGACACCGACACCAATGTGAGCAACGGCGGACTGCTGCTCATCGGCAAGAAAGTTAATGTAGTGACACAGCGCGGCTCTGATGCATATCTGCACGCAGTGTCCATCAACAGTGATGTTTCCTATGCGGCAACCATAGGCAATGTGATCCAGATGTCAGATATCACCGAGAGAACTTCTCAGGATTTCAAGGTGGAAGGTATTGTAAAGAAGGATACGACCAATGCAGTGATCCAGCTGAGCACCTCCGGTGGGGATATGACGATCCGTATCGATGCCAACACTCAGTGGACCGACAGTAAGGCCATCCAGGCAGACCAGAAGATCACAGTGGTGGCTTACCGTGGCGCAGACAAGTATCTGCACGCAGCAAGCGTTACTTCCAAGCTGGATGCTTCTCCGGCTACCACATTGAACGGTGCTTCTGCAGTGGCATTCACCGGAACATTGTCCAAGATCGATGGCTATACGATCACTCTGAAGACCACGGAGGGTGATCAGATCTTCCGCTTTGACAACTCTTCGGATTTCTCCCAGTTCCGTATGCTGCAGGGCGACCGCACCGTGACGATCATCGGTGTGACCGGCGCAGACGGCTACTGGCATGTAAAATCCATCAGCGGCTGATCGGAAACAAGAGAATACCAAACATAGGAAAGGGACAGCTTCGGCTGTCCCTTTTTTATACATACAATTGATTAAATTTAACTAAAAATCATATTGACTTAAATTTACTTAAATGATAAACTTGTCTCATCAAATTAAATTAATATCTTTTTGAGGTGGGATAAAACGATGGTCAAGAAGTACAAAAAAGAACTGATCTTTCTCAAACCGGTATTGAAATCGCGGATCTGGGGCGGCTGCCGCCTGCGCACGGAATGGGGCTATGAGAGCAATCTCTCCGGGGAGCTGGGGGAATGCTGGGCGGTGTCCTGCAATGACCAGGCAGACTGCGAGGTGGCAGAAGGGCGCTACCGCGGCAAGCATCTGTCGGAACTGTGGGAGGAAGAGCCGGAGATCTTCGGCAAAAGGAAGGACGAAGAGTTTCCGCTTCTGGTGAAGATCATTGATGCGAAAGAGGATCTCTCCGTGCAGGTGCATCCGGATGACGCGTATGCAAAAAAGCACTGCGGAAGCAAAGGCAAATGGGAGTGCTGGTACATCCTGGATTGCCCGGAAAATGCAGAACTCATTATCGGCAGCAGTGCGCACAACAAGGAAGAACTGGCGCAGAAAATGAAAGACGGAGAGTGGGCATCACTGTTTAATCGTGTACCGGTGAAAAAAGGCGATTTTATTGCAGTAGAACCCGGTACGATCCACGCCATCACCGCCGGTGTGGAACTGCTGGAGGTGCAGCAGAACAGCGATGTGACCTATCGCATCTATGATTATGACCGTCTGCAGGGCGGCAAACCCAGGGAATTGCACCAGAAGGAAGCACTGGAAGTCACACATGTACCGTATTATGTAAAAGACGAAGATGTGGTGCATACCGATAACCGGGAGAACACGCCGCAGCTGCTGGCAGTGACTGAGATCTGCCGTGTATGGACGTTGAAGGTAAACGGCGAGACCAGATCGGATCTCAGCGAAGGGACGTTTATGATCGGCAGTGTGCTGGAGGGCAGCGGCAAGATCGACGGCAGAGAGGTGGAAAAAGGGATGCATTTCATCGTGCCCAAGGGCTATGTGATGGAGAAGCTGGAAGGTAAGATGCGGATCAATCTGGTAGCATCTGCGTGAACATTTTGTTAACAAAAGCGGAAAAGGTTGTACAGTTACGAAAATCGGTTTATAATGAATACTGTTAAGTAAAAATTTAGCACGATTTATTCGGACGAGGATATTCTGCTTTAAGCATACGGAAAAAAGGAGATTTATAGCAATGGGGATGATTGCGGAAGTAAAAAGAGAACTGACAGAAAAGATCATTCCGTTCTGGCGCGGGCTGCGGGATGACGAATTTGGCGGATATTACGGATATCTGTCCTATGGACTGGAGCTGGACAAAAAGGCGGTGAAGGGATGTATCCTGAACAACCGTATTGTCTGGTTCTTTTCAAATGCATACACACTCTTAAAGGACCCGGTGCTTTTGGAAGAGGCGAAGCACGGCTACGAGTTCCTGCGGGATCGTTGCCTGGACAGGGAAAACGGCGGTGTGTACTGGTCCATGACCTATGACGGCCAGCCGGAGGATACCACCAAGCATACCTACAATCAGGCGTTTTGCATCTATGCCCTGTCTTCCTATTATGAGGCCAGCGGCGACAAGGAAGCGCTGGATGCGGCTTACGGACTGTATCATGTGATCGAAGATAAGTGCAGGGACAAGGATGGCTACCGGGAAGCCTACAGCCGTGAGTTCGTGCAGGTGAGCAATGAGAAACTCTCCGAAAACGGTGTAATGGCAGACCGTACCATGAATACGCTGCTGCACGTATTTGAAGCCTACACGGAACTGTATCGTGTGGATCACAACCCGGAGGTGGGTGACCGCCTGCGCTGGATGATGGATCTGTTTGCGGAGAAGATGTACAATCCCGCATTACACCGGCAGGAAGTGTTCTTTGACTATGATTACAATACCCTGATCGATCTGTATTCCTACGGACACGATATCGAGACCTCCTGGCTCATCGACCGCGGCCTGGAAGTGCTGGACGATGCGGCATATACTGCCAAGATGAGCCCCATCACAAAGGATTTGGCAAGCAATGTCAAGGCGGTGGCATTTGACGGACACTCTCTGGCAAACGAATGCGACAAGGGTGTGGTGAATACCTGGCGCATCTGGTGGGTGCAGGCGGAGACCGTAGTCGGCTTCTTAAATGCATATCAGAAACAGCCGGAGCGCACGGATTTCCTGGAGGCGGCCAGAGCGGAATGGGCCTTTATCCGGGATTATCAGATCGACAAGCGCGAGGGTAGCGAATGGTTCTATGAAGTGACGGCAGAGGGCAAGCCGGACGAGAACCGGCCCATCGTGGAAGCCTGGAAATGCCCGTATCACAATGGTCGTATGTGCATCGAAGTGATCCGGAGAAATGTAGAGTAAACAATATTTAGTGAGGTGTGAAATGGGAAAAGAATTGCATCCGAGATATGCGGAAGAAAACAGAAAATATGAGAAACTGATCGCACGGAAGAACCGTGTGGACAAGCGTTTTTACAACGGGATCTATGAGCGTTATGTATATCCGGTCCTGACCGCGAGACATGCGCCGCTCATCTGGAAGTATGACCTGAATCCGGAGACCAATCCGTATTTTATGGAGCGTCTGGGTGTGAACTGCGCCTTCAATTCCGGCGCGATTTACTTAAAAGGCAAGTATTATCTGGTGGCCCGGGTGGAAGGCGCGGACCGCAAGTCCTTCTTTGCAGTGGCAGAGTCGGATAACGGCGTGGACGGTTTCCGTTTCTGGGATGAGCCCATCCTGTTGCCGGATACCTGCCCGGAAGAGACCAATGTATATGATATGCGTCTGACACAGCACGAGGACGGCTGGATCTACGGGGTGTTCTGCTCCGAGAGCAAGGATACGAGTGTAAATGATCTGTCGGCGGCTGTGGCGGCAGCAGGCATCGTGCGTACCAAGGATCTGAAGACTTGGGAGCGTCTGGACAACCTAAAGACTCTGCGTTCCCCGCAGCAGCGCAATGTGGTGCTGCATCCGGAATTTGTAAACGGCAAGTATGCGTTTTATACCAGACCCATGGATGATTTCATCGATACCGGCAGCGGCGGCGGTGTAGGCTTCGGTCTGTGTGACGATATCGAACACGCGGTGATCGATGAAGAGATCATTACCAGCAAGCGCAAATACCATACCATTACGGAATGCAAGAATGGTGCCGGTGCTGTGCCTATCAAGACGGATAAGGGCTGGATACATATCGCGCATGGCGTGCGCAATACGGCAGCAGGCTTGCGCTATGTGTTATACTGTTTTGCAACGGATCTGAACGACCCGTCCAAGGTGATCGCGGAACCGGGCGGCATGTTTATGGGACCCCTGGGACGGGAGCGCATCGGTGATGTATCCAATGTGGTCTTCTGCAACGGCGCCATTGTGGATGAGATGGGGAAGGTGTACATCTATTACGCATCTTCGGATACCAGGCTGCATGTGGCTACCACAACGGTAGAGCGTCTGGTGGATTATGTCTTCAACACTCCGGAGGATCCGCTGCGCAGCCGGGATTGTGTGGCACAGCGCATCGATCTGATCCGCAAGAACAAGGAATACCTGGAGACGGTATAAACGAGGCGGCATAAGGAGGGGAAACCCGTGAAAAAGAAAGTAGCAATGAAAGACATTGCGGAGGCGATGAACATCAGCATTGTGTCCGTGTCCAAGGCACTGGGGGGCAGGGAAGGCGTGAGTGAGCGTCTGCGTGCGGAGATCATCCAAAAGGCAGAGGAGCTGGGCTATGAAGTAGGTGGCAGGAAAAAGGCGTCTTATAACGACAAAGTGGCGATCCTGATCCCGGAGCGCTATGTCTCCGACCGTTCCTTTTATGTCCGCATCTATCAGCAGATGATCATGGGCTTTTCGGAAAAAGGAATGATCGGTGTGCTGGAGATCGTGAAAAGCGAGCATGAGGAAGCCGGTGTATTGCCGAATTCGATCCAGACTCACGCAGTGGACCAGGCAGTGCTGGTGGGCGAGATGCATGCCACTATGATCGAGCGCCTCATCGAAACGGGAATCGGGTTGATCTTCTTTGACTTTCAGAATGAGGAATATGATGTGGATGCCATCGTGGGCGACAATATGAACGGTGGTTATCTGCTGACCAGACATCTGGTGAAGAACGGTTATCAAAAGATCGGCTTTGTCGGAGAGTACCGTGCGACACGTTCCATCCTGGACCGCTTTATGGGTTATATGAAATATCTGATGGCGAAGGGACAGCAGATGGATCCGGCGTGGGTGATCCCGGACCGTGGTCTGGACGGGTTTAATATCGATCTGGTACTGCCCAAAAAGAATATGCCGGAAGCTTTTGTATGCAACAACGATGAAGTGGCGCTGCGCCTGATCCATACCTTGCAGGAAGCGGGCTACAAGGTGCCGGAGCAGATCGCTGTGTGCGGCTACGATGATTATGCAGGGCAGGAGCGTGCGGATATGGCACTGACTACCTATCATGTAAATGTGGAGGAAATGATCCGCGTGTGCATCCAGTTGGTGGAAATGCGTATGTCCGATCCCGGACACCGTCTGGGAACCGTGACCGTGAACGGTCGCCTGGTGGAAGGAACCAGCGTCAGCAAGCGATAAGAAGACAGCAATACGAAAAGATAACGATCAAAGGATACGAAACCCCCGGGGATGTGACTCCCCGGGGGTTTCTATATTCCTTGCCTTCCCCTTTTACTTCTCCAGTTTAAAGAAACTCATTTCCTTCGAGAGCTCCTCGGATACATGTTTTAACGAATCTGCATTGCCGGTAAGGGTCGATACGGTAGCGGCCAGCTCTTCCATAGCGGCGCCGGTTTCTTCGCTGCTGGCAGCGTTTTCTTCCGAGATGGAAGAGAGGGAGCTCATAGCATCCATAACGGTATCCTTGGCAGTGACACAGGCATCGGCATTATCAGCGATGGCGCTCACACCGGCTACCGTGTGATCGATATCTTCGATCATGGTATTTACGCTCTGATAGGTGGCATCGATGACGGACTGCTGCTGGTTGTTGGTGTTCTGCACTTCAGTGGCCATATCCACAGCTTCCTGGGACTGGATAAGAAGAGCGTCCATTTCTTTGCGGATCTGCACGGCGGAAGCATTGGAGTCGGAAGCCAGCTTGCCAATCTCCTGAGCCACGACGGCAAAACCGCGTCCTGCATCTCCGGCACGCGCCGCTTCGATGGAAGCGTTGAGGGCCAGCAGATTGGTTTGGGATGCAATGGTGCTGATGGATTCGACCATGCTGTTGATGCGGCCTACAGCATCACTGGTGGCACTGATCTTAGCGGAGATCTTGTTGATGGCGCCGTTCATAGATTCGCTGCTGGACTTCAGTTCCGTCAGGTTCTGGGCGGATTCGGTGGAGGACTGCTGCATATGTCCGGCGATGGCGGTCAGCTCTGCGGTGGCATCCTGAACGCTGATGACAGCACCGCCGATATTGTCAATGCTCATGGTAGCGCCACTGATCTCGTCGGCCTGCTGGGAAGCGCCACCGGCGATCTCTTGGATCGCATGGGATACATCGTCGGCGTTTTGGGAGATCTGGATCGACATTTCATCCAGTTCTGCAGCAGCGTGATTGACGGAAACGGCGTTTTGCATGATGCCGTTTACGATGGATTCCAGTTTTTCGATCACATCATTGGTGCTGCGAATGATCTCGCCGAATTCGTCTTTCCGGTTGCTGTTGCCTTTGATCGGGCAGAAGTAACCTTCTGACAAGGCGGAGAGGCTGGCGTTTACGGATTTCAGCGGCTGCGTGATGGAACGGGCAAAGAAGATACCGATCACCACGGCAATGATGATGAAGACCACGCCCAGGACACTCTGTGCTGCAACGGTATTATAAACGGTGGCCAGAGCAACTTCTTTGACACGGCAGGATGCCACGATCCAGCCGTTCTTTTCCATCTTGTTCCAGGAGATCATCCAGGTGTCACCCATAAACGGCGCTACATAATTGCCGGCGATCTGATCTCCTCGGGAGTCGGTATAGAACGGGTTTTGGTCCTGTTTTTCCGGATTTTCGATATCGATGGTACGCAGGGAATGTGCCACAACGGTACCGGTGCGGTCGACCACCACGATCTCCTGACGATTCTGGGTCACTTCGGCAGCCACCAGATCATGCAGGACACCACAGTCTAAGTTACGCTGTGCCACACCGATCACGGCACTGCGGTCATCGTTCCAAATCGGAACGGATACGGTAACGATGGCGGTGCCGGTGGATTTGGAGATGATCATATCGGAAATATAAAATTCGTCTCCGGCCATTGCGCGCTGATAGTATTCGCGATCCGCTACATTGACGGGCTGTCCTACGGTACGGATGATCTGCTGGCCGTCTGTGCCGGAGAGTGCGGTGGAATTGCCGTCATCCATATAGCGGTCAATATCCATCATCTGCTTGTACAGCGGAGAACGCACATTTTCATTGTTCAGATCGCCCTGCAGGTATTTGCGCACATTTGGAGAAGCCGCAAAGGTATGCAGCGATTCGATGTTTTTGTTAAAAATGGCATTCAGGGATTCTTCAACGACCGAGGCCTGCGCGGTATTCACTTCATTTGCGGCATCGGTTCCCTGATTGATCGTATTGATGAGACTTAAGAGAGTGAGTACAACAACGGGGATCACGACGATCAGAGTCATTACGAGGATCAGTTGGGCACGCACACTGCTCTTACGGCCAGTGCCCGAACGCTTCTTGGCTTCCATGCACATACACCTCCTATTACGAGATACAGAATATATTATTAGTACTATTGTATAATTTTTCTATAAACATGTCAATTGTTGTTGGTGAAAGTTTACGAAAAACAGAGGCCCTGAGTGCCGGGGGAGTTGCTGTAAAAAACTGTATGTTTTTTCTATATAGTTCGATTATATTTTATGAATATTTACATATTTTCCGTGTTGAAAATATACGGTATGATAGCGTTGTAAGTGCGTTCTTCAGAAAGCACATAAGTCTATTGAGGAGCATTATGAAGAAATATATTGGTGTTTATATGGTATTATTTTCAATATTACTCTTTATTTTTCTTACTGGAGGTATATCGCAGGGGATTATTCTGGATAAGTATGACTTTTCGTACGCATCAGATGGAGTAAAAGGGACGACGATATTTTTGATTCATAATGTTATTATTTCTCTGGTTTGTATGATTGCGTGCATTATATCTGCTTGTATGAAAGAGAATCGGACACGGCTTAAATGGATAATTCCGGTGGTAATGCTTATTTTGATTGTGTTATTTTTATCGATTGTGTATAAGTCACAAACTGGAGGAATAACAGGTCGACCAAATGAGAACTTCTATACTTTATTAGAATACTCTAAAATATAGAAGATAACAGATAGAGAGTATCTGTATAAAAGGAAAGATTCAAAATGGTAGCGAAGGCCGGGGACTTATGAGCTTCCCGGCTTTTTGCATTGTGATATACATATTTCACTCGTTATAGGATGCTGTTCACGCGATGATCCAACTGATTTCGTCCCTATGAGATATACTTATTGCTATCAGGACAGAGGATTTTATTTGGGAGGATCACACAATGAATGCTGCAGAGTTT
>JAFXQR010000031.1 GCA_017526985.1 Lachnospiraceae bacterium | reverse complement strand
AGCGAGAAAACTGTCTTTACTGCCCGGCGACTTGGCGGAGACTATGGCAGGCCAGAGTCCACCTCATCCGGCGCTGGCGCGCCACCTTCCCCTCAAGGGGAAGGCAAGATGCCTTCCGTGAGGTGATCGACAGCCCTACAAATACGAATTTATTTGTTTCTCCGCTGGCGGACGATCTCGTAGGCCAGAACGCCGGCTGCTACGGAAGCGTTTAAGGAGTCCAGCTTGCCTTCCATCGGGATGGATACCTGGTAATCACATTTCTCACGGACAAGGCGGCTTACGCCCTCGCCCTCACTGCCGATCACCAGTCCCATCGCCCCGGTTAAGTTCACATCATACATCACATCTCCGTCCATGGCCGCACAAGCAAACCAGATGCCTTCCTTTTTCAGTGCCTCGATGGTCTGCGCCATATTGGTCACCCGAGCGACCGGAAGGTAATTGAGTGCGCCGGCGGAAGTACGCGCTACCGTCGCTGTCAGGCCCACTGCGCGGTTCTTCGGAATGATCACGCCATGCGCCCCCGCCTGGTATGCCGTACGGATAATAGCGCCTAAGTTGTGCGGATCCTCAATGCCGTCCAGCAAAAACAGGAAGGGAGGCTTGCCACTGTCTTTCGCAGCTTTTAAAATATCGTCCAGTTCTGCATATTCGTAGGCTGCCGCCACAGCGATCACGCCCTGGTGCTTACCGGTCTGTGACAGCTGATCCAGCCGTTCCTTCTCCACATATTTGATCAGACAGTCCTGCTTTCTCGCTTCCCGCTTGATGGTCATGACCGGCCCATCCTGACAGCCGTCTAATATAAAAATCTTATCGATCGTCTTGCCCGCACGCAGTGCTTCGATCACGGCGTTACGACCTTCGATCTGTGATTCTGTGTAGCCCATTTTAATACTCCCTATATTGCTTGTGATATCAATCCCGATACTTACACCTCATCCGCCCTTCGGGCACCTTCAGCTACGGCATACAGTCCTGCTAAACTCACTTCGTTCATTAAGCAGGAACTGGTACCCTCAAGGGGAAGGCAGGGTGTTCCCATCGAAGTGTTAATTATCCTGTTCCAGATAGGCGACGGCCGATTCCATCAGCCACTGCAGGCGTTCGGTATCGCCCTTGAGCGAGAGCCATCCGCAAACGGCCTCGAAACCGGTAGCCTTACGGTAATCGCCGGGATCCGCGTTTTTCGGGATCGTGTGCGACTTGGCGTTACGGCCTCTGCGGTAGATGTCCTGTTCTTCTTCCGTCCACTGCGGATGCAGATATTCCGCTGCCGCCGCCTGCGCGGATGCTTTTACAAAACGCGTGGCCGCCTTATGCAGCTTCTCCACCGGCTGGTTGCCGGCCTGCAGGAGATGCTTGCGGATATGCACTTCATACACTGCATCCCCGATATATGCCAGCACCAGCGGTGAATACAATCGCAGATCCGACACTTTGTTTTCTGCCGGATCTGTTTCTGCGTTTGTCTTTACATCTTCTTCCACTTGGTACCCTCTCTGGTATCTTCGATGGCAATACCTTTTGCCTTCAGTTCCTCACGGATCGCATCTGCCTGTGCAAAATCCTTCGCCTTCTTGGCTGCCTTTCTGGCCTCGATACGTTCCAGGATCCAGGCTTCCGTCTCGGCATCCACGCCGTCGTCCTGCGCCAGCTTCTTTGCCCCTTCCAAAAGATCCAGAGAAAGTGCTTCATCAAAGCTTGCCACCAGCGCACGCTTGGTTGCATCGTTTACATCTGCCTTCAGCACATCATACAGTACCGTGATCGCCATAGAGGTATTGATATCATCCGTCAGCGCATCCGTAAACTTCTGCTTAAAGTCTGCAAATGCTGCCTCGTCGACGATACCGTCTTCCTTCAGTTCTCCCACACGCTTTAACAGTTTCTGATACGCCGCGCTCATCTGATCCAGCACTTCGTAGGAAAACTCCAGCGGCTTGCGGTAATGGGACTGCAGGCAGAAGAAACGGTATGCCAGCGGATCATAGCCCTTCTCTTCCAGCAGGGATACCGTCAGAAACTCGCCACTGGATTTGCTCATCTTCCCCTTATCTTTCTCTACCAGGTGGTGTACATGGAACCAGTAGTTGCACCAATGATGTCCCAGGTATGCTTCGCTCTGTGCGATCTCGTTGGTATGATGCGGGAAGATATTGTCTACGCCGCCGCAGTGGATGTCCATATACTCGCCCAGGTGCTTGATGCCGATGCAGGAGCACTCGATGTGCCAGCCCGGATAGCCACGGCCCCACGGACTCTCCCACTTCAGTTCCTGATCGTCAAACTTCGACTTAGTGAACCACAGTACAAAGTCCGTCTTGTTCCGCTTATTGCTGTCTTCGTCCACATCATCACGCACGCCTACACGCAGGTCATCTTCATTGTGATTGGACAGCGTATAATACTTGTCCAGCCTGGAGGTGTCAAAATAAATGTTCTCCCCAGCCTGGTATGCATAGCCTTTTTCCAACAGTACTTCGATCATATGGATGAATTCCGGGATGCAGTGCGTTGCCGGCTCTACCACATCCGGCATACGGATATGCAGTTTGGCAAAATCATCAAAAAATGCCTTGGTGTAATAATCCGCGATCTCCAGCACCGTCTTGTGCTCACGCTTTGCGCCCTTAAGCATCTTGTCTTCACCGGTATCCGCATCGCTGGACAGGTGTCCCACATCGGTGATGTTCATAACACGCTTTACATCATAGCCGGCGTACATCAGCGTCTTCACCAGCATATCCTCGCAGATATAGGTGCGCAGGTTACCGATGTGTGCAAAATGGTATACGGTAGGGCCGCAGGTATACATGGATACCTTTCCCTCTTCGCGCGGTTTAAATTCTTCTACTCTTCTGCTGCTTGTATTGTATAGTTGCATGATTTTATTCCTCTTTCATAGTTTTAGATTATTTATTGACTATTCTCATGATCAACAGCAACATCGTTCCCTCATAATATGCTTCATCAGATAGATCATTGCTTCATCCTCCCCGGACAGTTTGCGCAACCGCCCGCCATCACATCTCTGGAATACAGTTCCCTTGCGCCGGTCAGCAGACAGACAGCCTGCGCCGCAATACCTTCCTGCCGTCCGGTAAAGCCCAGATGCTCTTCCGTCGTGGCCTTTATGTTTACCTGGTCTTCTTCCAGTTCCAGAGCCTCGCAGAATCGCTTGCGCATCGCGTCAATATAGGGCCGCATCTTCGGCGCCTGCGCAATGATCGTCGCATCGATATTCTCGATCAGGAAACCTTTTTCCTCGATCAGTTCCTTCACTTTCGCCAATAAAACAAAACTGTCGATATTCTTAAAACTTCCGTCTGTATCCGGGAAATGCAGTCCGATATCTCCCAGTGCTGCCGCTCCCAGGATCGCATCCATCACCGCATGTGTGAGCACATCGGCATCCGAATGCCCCACCAGTCCTTTTTCGTACGGAATCTTTACTCCGCCAATGATGAGATCGCGGTCATAACCCAGGCGATGCACATCATATCCCATTCCAACACGCATAACTCTCTCCTGTCTCTTATATATACTTACGATACGTTCCCTGTTTGCGTACCGTCACATTTTCTTTCTCTGCATTCTCGTGATGCATCAGCCGTCCCGCTTCCGCATCCTCCGGTTTCACCAGCCGTCCGTGCCGGTCATAACTGGTCAGGATCGATGTGTTTCTGGCCGGTTTGCGGCGATTGCCCCGAGTCAGGGTGTCCATAAATGCTTTGTTATCTTTCTTCGCGATCAGCTCACGCAGTTTCCTGTCTTCTTCCTCTTCCGACAGCTCCTGCCCATCCTGCCGCACCAGATCCGGCTCGATACTCTCCTCGTCAAGGATCGCCAGTTCCGTAGTGTCAGACACATCTTCCGTCTTCTTCTCTTCTTCTCCGCTGTACCAGACCAACTGCAAAAAGCCCTGCAACAGTCCCCGAAGCCCTTTTATGATATTCTGAACAAAAGAGCCGGCTGCGGATGCCTTTTCCTCCGTGCTTTCCGCTTCTTTTTCTGCAACATTAACAGCCTTTTGTTTCTTTACCGTATCCCGCTTTTCTTTGGTGGAGGCGTTGTCCTTCGGGATCTGGCCTTTTTGTTTATCTCCTTCCCGCTCCCAGACAACACCTTTCTCATCATAGTCCAACAAAAAAGCCGGCGCGTCAGCTTCCACGCGCCCGGATTTACGTTTTTGGCGTTCATAGGGATTCGTGTAATTGTGCTGACCGTCGACTCTGTTGATCATATTTTTAATCCATTTCGCAGATCAACCACCGTAGGGATTCCCTACAGGCTGTCCCGGTGCCTGACCATACGATGACTGCGGTGCCGCCGGCTGTGTTCCGTATAATCCGCCACCTGCCGGCTGTGAACCAAACATAGCGCTTCCGCCGGTTGCTCCGGTAAATACGCCTGCCGGTGCTCCGGCCTGCTGTACCGGCTGATATCCCACCGGTGCTGCCGGTTGCTGCTGTACCGGTTGATAAGGTGCTGCCGGTTGCTGCTGTACCGGCTGATAAGGTACTGCCGGCTGTTGCTGTACCGGTTGATAAGGTGCTGCCGGCGTAGGTGTCGGTGCCTGTGTCTGCGGTGAAAACATCGGATTTCCTGCCGGTGCTCCACCATACAACGGATTGGCGGATGCCTGCGGCTGTGCCAGAAGTCCGTTCGGTGCCCCCGGAGTGCCTGCACTGTATGGTGATGCCGGCGCCTGTGGTGCTCCGCCGCCAAACAACGGATTGTTGGACTGCGGTGCTGCAAACATCGGGTTCAATCCACCCGGAGCTGCAGTTGCTGCCGGCTGCTGTGCATAAGGCGCTGCCTGGCCATACGGATTCTGCGCCGGCTGCTGCGCTGCATACGGCGGTACACTTGCTCCGCCGGCTGCTCCCTGCGCCGCGTGTGCTGCCATCTGACGCTGATATTCAGATGCTTCCCCAAAACGCGCCACACCGTTATCACGGTATGCGTCCAGCGGAAGATCTCCATGCAGGCCACCTGCAGCCTGTCTGGTTCCCGCTTTCAATTCCTTTTCTGCTTTTCTCAGGGAAGCAGATTCAAAGATCGATTCGTTTTCCTTTGCAAGTCGTTTCTCTGCCGCGATCTTTTCCATAATGGTCGGACCGGAGAGTACACCACTTAATGCACCACCGCCGTTTAACACGCCTGCATTCAGACTTGCAGATTCAAAAACCGGCTGGATCGTGGACTGTACCATGGTCGGAGATGATACCGGTCTAGACAATGCCGAAGTCGGTAACGGCTGCGTCATCGGTTGCGGTTGTTGCTGCGGCTGCGGAGGTGTATAGGTCGGGATCTGTGTTGCCGCCTCTCTCTTCTCCTGATATGCCGCCATCTGGGCTGCCTGACTCATAACCGGTGCCGTCGGCTGCGGTGCCACCGGTGCTGCCGGTCTTGCCGCATAGGAAGCTGCCGCCTGGGCTGCTGCCTGAGCTTCTCTCTTCTGCTGGTAAGCTGCCATCTGGGCTGCCTGGCTCATAGCCGGTGCTGCCGGTGCCGGAGCAATGGCCTGTCTGGGCGCTGCTGGTTTCTCAGAAAATACATCTGCCGGATTCACCGCGGAAACATTGGAACGGTTGACCGGAGCCTGCGGGATCGGCGGTGCAAATACATCCACCGGAGGCTTGGACCGTACCGGTTGTGCTGCCGGTGCAGCGGCTGCCGCATTCTGTTTCTTTATGAAATCCAGTTCCGGCGAGGCTGCTGCCGGTGCTGCGCTCTGGTTCTTTTCAAAATCCAGTTCCGGCGTAGCAGCCGGAGCCGTATTCTTTGTAAAATCCAATTGCGGTGCGTTATTGGCCCCCTTCAGGAAATCCAGTTCTGGAACAAATTTATTGGTATCTGTGCTATGAGAATAAACACCGTTCAAAGAAAGGGAACTGCCAACCGACATTCCTTTCTTCTTCATATCTTTCACATATTTTTTAATATTGAATTTACATCCGGGACATACCTTCGTAGTATCATCCACAAATCTTTTACACTGTGGACATGTAATATTTGCCATTATGATGACCTCCTGATCTAATAACCCTTGGATATAAGTTTAATATAAATGCGATAAAGAATCAATAGCATTTTGCCGTTTCCGGCAAGAAGAATCTCATAAAAATAGGGATTTCCAAGTTATGGAAACCCCTTTCCTTAAGGTACTAGCGAGAGGGGGATTTGAACCCTCGACACCGCGGGTATGAACCGCGTGCTCTAGCCAACTGAGCTATCTCGCCAAACAAATGATATTATACTCGGTACCTCTTCACTTGTCAAATACTTTTTTGAAAAATATTTTTTATTTTGCAAATTCCCGATAGATCTGTGCCTGTTCATTGATCGGGGCCCATTTGCCGGCTCCCTGTCCCGTCACACAAATATAATAATTGCCGCTGTCGGACTGTTCAAAGCTCACCGCACAGTTACGGGATTCCACCACATAGCCGGTCTTGCCGCCCAATACAACGCCCCCGCTGTCCCGGTCTTCGATCCTGCGCAAAAACAGATTGGAATGCTGCTGCCCGTCCGGATGCATATTGGTCTGCTGTGTGTTGTAAATATGCGCTGCCAGCACTTCCCGGCACAGATCATTTTCCAACGCCGCTTTCATGATCATGGCCATAGCTGCCGGTGTACAATAGTTTTCAGGATCATGAATACCGATAGGATTGGTAAAGTGTGCCACATCCGACAGTCCCAGCTCCGCCACTTTGTCATTCATCATATCCACAAAAGTATCAACATCTCCTGCGGTATAATAAGCCAGCGCCAATGCCGCATCTGCACCGGAGGGCATGATCGTTCCGTAAAAAAGATCGCGCAATGTGATCTCCTCACCGACCAGATAGTTCGCCGTAGAACAGCCGTTGGAAAATGCGAAATCCGTGATCTCCTGCGTGATCACAAAAGTATCTTCCGGATCGGTAACATGCTCTGCCGCTACCAACGCCGTCAATACCTTTGTCATAGACGCCGGATACATCACATCAAAACCGTTGCGTTCCGCCACAACATGTCCGTCTTTGAGATCCACCAGGATGCAATAGGTTGAAGTGATATCTTCGCTCCAGATGGCCTTGGTCGACGCATCCTTATAAACATTATAGCCCGCGTAAAACAGCTCCGGATCCTTCGCGATCTCTTCCGGCTCCTGCTCTTCCAGTGCCTGGTCCGCAGATACCGTCAGCTCGGAAAACGGCTCCAGTTCTACTCCTGCTCCGCTGCTCGCCTGCAGATCCGTTGCGGGTTCTTCTGCCTGTACTTCCCGGTTTGTCAAATGTCCGATCAGCACAACGATCCCGATAATTACGAGCAATGCGCCGATGCCCATAGCCGCAAGCTGCATCCGGATCTGTCTTTTTCTTGCGTAATACTTTTCCGAATACCGGCGTGTACGCCCGTTTCGGTCTGTAAATACTTCATCATGTTCTCTGCGGGCCATCAAAACATCCCCCGCATTTTTTTCTCACAAAATCGATCACTATACTTCATACTAAAAAATCATTCTCCGTTTTTATCCGAATCTGTCTCCGGTGTTCTGCGCATAGAGAACTGATCCATAGGATAGTTCTTCAGGTTTTCCAGCACTTTGCGTCCGTCTGACTGCTTGATCAGACCTTCTCTGGCCTTTGCCACCTCCGCCTCATTACGATGCCTGGAGGGTCCGCCCACACATCCGCCGGAGCAGATCATGCCTTCCACAAAATCTTCTTCCAGTCTTCCTGCTTTCAGTTTCAAAAGCGCCACGCGGCACTCCTGCCCCCCGGCACATTTGCACAGCTTGATCCCGTTGGTATCCACGCCCTTTTCATAGAGCACCTCCAGCACGGCCTTGGCCACACCGCCGGAATTTGCAAAACGCTTGCCCCATTCCGAAGCTTCCTGATAGCTGTTTTCCGCCGGTTTCAATTCCACATCCTTGGAACGCAGCAGCGCGCGAAATTCACCAAAGGTCAGTACATAATCTGCGTTGCCTTCCAGCTCGCTGTCTCTGCACTCCGATTTTTTGGCGATACACGGCCCGACAAATACCGTCACGCACCCCGGATGGATCTTCTTTAAATACCGGGATACCGCGCACATCGGTGAAACCGTCTGCGACATATTGTTCTTATAGATGTCCGGGAACTCGTTCTTCATCAAATTGACAAAGGCCGGGCAGCAGGAGGTGGTCATCTTCCGCCCTTCCTTCAGGGCTTCTTCCCACTCATCCGCTTCGTAGGCCGCCGTCATATCACCGCCCAATCCCACTTCGATCATATCCTCAAAACCGATCTCCTTGACCGCCTGCCGTATGGATTCGAAGGTGATGTCCGCGCCAAACTGTCCTTCTGTTGCCGGCGCACACATGATATAGACCTTGCGTCCCGCCTTGTGCTCCAGGATCACATCCGCCACATAGGACTTGGATGAGATGGCGCCAAAGGGACACTGATGGATGCAATGTCCGCACTCGATACACTTTTCTTCATCGATCTGGCAGATGCCATACTCGTTATAAGTGATGGCCCCCACCGGGCAGGCTTTCTTACACGGCCGTTCCAGATGCGCAATGGCGCTGTACGGACATGCTGCCGCACACTTGCCGCACTCCTTGCACTTCATGGGATCGATATAAGCCCTGCGTCCGTTGACACTGATGGCTCCGAACTGACAGGAATTGTAGCACGCCTTGCCCATACAGGAGCGGCAGTTATCTGTCACCAGATAGGACGAGATCGGGCACTCCTCGCAGGCCGGCTCCAGCACATGCACCATCTTTTTGGACTCTTCCGTCTCCGGTGTAGGCGTCTTGCCCAGTGCCAGCCGGATCCGCTGCCGGATCAGTTCCCGCTCTTTATAGATACAGCAGCGATAAGTGGCCCGCGGTCCGGGGATCAGCTTGTATGTGATCCGTTCGTAATTCTCCTCATCAAAATCACCATTCCATGCCAGTCTCGCTACTTCCTCAATTACTTTGTGTTTCAGTTTCAGGACATTTTCGTCATTTGTAACCATAACCCATTACCCCGGAAAATTTTTATTTTTCACTCTGTTTTTTTGCCGCATCCACCACATGGGAGAGCAGCACGGAAGTCGTCACGCTGCCCACGCCACCGGGTACCGGTGTGATAGCATCCACGATGGGCTCTGCCTCAGCAAAGTTCACATCACCACAAAGCTTTCCGTCTTCCCCCATATTGATGCCCACATCGATGACCACCTGTCCGTCACGCAGGTATTCTCCGCCGACCACACCGGCGCGTCCTGCTGCCACGATCACGATATCCGCCTCTTTCACCACCGAAGGCATATCCTGCGTCTTCGTATGGCAGATGGTCACTGTACCGTTTTTCTTCAGAAGCATCATTGCCGCCGGCTTGCCGACCACCAGACTGCGTCCGATGACCACACACTTCTTTCCGGCCGGATCGATGCCGTAATGATCCAGGATCTCCATGCAGGCCGAAGGTGTGCATGGTGCATAACCCAGCGCCTTGCCTGCAAACACACCGGCAAGGGATCCGTCGGTGATCCCGTCCACATCCTTTTCCGGTGCCAGCGCATTGATGATCTTTTCTTCATTCAGATGTTTCGGCAGCGGCCGGAACAACAGCACGCCGTGGATCTGCGGATCCTTGTTCACCTCATCGATCACACGAAGCACATCTTCTTCCGCCGCCTCCACCGGAAGCACATATTTCTTATAGGCCACTCCCAATGTCTCGCAGCGTTTCGTTGCGCCGCGCTCATAGGACAGATCATCTTCCCGTTCTCCGACACGGATGATCCCCAGTGTGGGGTCGATCCCTTTTTCTTTCAGCGCCGCCACATCCGCCTTGATGCGTTCGTTCAGCTGCGCGTTCACTTCTTTTCCGAGTAATTGTTTTGCCATGATCTTTTCTCCGTTAGATTATTTCAAACGTTCCATCACCTGCGTAAATACATCATCCGCACGCTTGCCGTAAGTATCCATCATTTCCAGCGCTTCTTTATTGTACTGTTCCGCCAGTTCGCGGTCTTCCATGGACTTGGTATTGATAAATACATTCAGGGACGCTCCAAACAACGCCGACTTACAGAAAGACGCACCCACGCCGGCATCCGACAATGCGATAACGCTGCCCTTCTGCGCAAACTCTTCGATCAGTTCGATCGCATCGCAGCACTTGTGCATGATCTGCAGCGGCACGGCACAGGCGTCCTTTAATACGATCGCCATCACTCTGGCGCGCTCCGCTTTTTCCTCTTCTGTATCCTTCGGCAGACTGTACGCTTTGGACAGCGGCTCAAATGCCTTCGCATCCTCTTCCACCAGAGACAACAGCTCCTTCTGCAGCACATCCGCTTTTTCTTTCAAGGCAATGATATCCGCTTCCACATCGGCATATTTTTTCTTGCCTACCGTAAGGCTCCCCACCATATTTCCAAGTGCCGTGCCCAACGCACCGACCAGCGCACTGGCCCCGCCGCCACCCGGTACCGGTGCCTTGGTAGACAGAATCTGTGTAAACTCTTCGCAGCTCAACTTCGTAAAATCCATAACACACCTCGCTAACCCGCTAAACACGCTAAATTTGCCAAAATCAGCACACGCTTATGTATTATAACACAGTTTACAGAAGATAGGTACTCTTTTAATGCCAGCCACGCCGTATCATCCTCTTGTGGCATTTCGCGCACCGGCCATACGGGTAGTCCCATGAAAGCGTCCTGCCGCATACGGAACAGGTCTTTTCATTGAGTGCCTGCTTTGCCAGATAGCGATTGATCTCTTCGGAGATCACGGATTTTTGCTGCATGATCGCATCGGAAGTATCGTCATCTCCGTACTTCTTGCTCAGCTGATACTCCAGATCCAGTGCCTCGTACATGCCCTCCGCTTCTTTGAGCCGCTCCCCGTCCCGGATGGTATCGATGCCGTATCCGATATTGAAATGCAGTTCCTGTCCGCGAATGAGGGTGATCGCAAAGCCGTGCCAGCGCTGCAGAAGATTCTCCCTGGTCTCATCGTAGGGGATCGTGATCAGCTCGTAGATGAGTTCCTTATCGTTTGTATACAGTTCCAGCATCTTTGCCAGCTTGATCTCCCGGTCTACGGACGCTTTCACAAAAGGCTGCACCACAGGGATATTGTCCCATTGCTCCATAAGCTCGGAAACCTTGCCTTCCAGTCCCAGAAGACTCTTGGGAAAGCCGATCCGGACCTCCTCCAGCGCCGGTGTCCTGCTCTCTGCCATGGCCTTCAGATCCGGCAGTTCCAGTTCGTTGCCCAGATTCACCGTATAGAAACCTTTATCAAAGATCCCGGCGCGACCGGCACGCCCGACGATCTGCTTGATCTCCGTCTGTCGCAGTTCCCGTCTGCCGACACCGTCAAATTTGTTTGTCTCCATCAATATGACACGGCGGATCGGAAGATTGAGTCCCATACCGATGGCATCCGTTGCCACCACGACATCCGTTTCTTTTTCCGCAAACTTACGGGATTCCTCGTGGCGCACATCGTAGGGCAGCGCGCCATAGATCACACTGCACTTATAGCCCCGCCGCTGCAATTCCGCTGCCACAGCGTGGACGGAGCGCCTGGAAAAGACGATCAGCGCATCCCCTTTTTCGATGCCGTTCGGGAAGTTGCAGTAATCCCTATCGCATTCCAGTGCACTCAGGCGCTTATGCCGGATCACTTCGTATTCGTCACCGCATTCCTTAATGATCTGTTTTAAGATGTTTTCCGCTTCCGGTGCAGCACAGACATGGATCGTCTCTGCCAAAATGCCCATAATGGCAGAGGTCCAGCGTCCGCCGCGAAACTCATCCGTCATCATCTGCGCTTCATCGATCACGGCACATTTGTACTGTGTCTCAAAATTCAGCACATCGATGGTGGACGCCTGGAAAGTGGCACCTTCACTATGCAATTCCTCTTCACCGGTCACCAGATCGCATGCATAGCCCTGTCCCGTGATCCGCTCATACTGTTCAAAGGCCAGGAGCCTTAACGGCCCGAGATAGATCCCGCCGCCGGCCTCCATCAGCGCCTGCATAGCGTGATAGGTCTTTCCCGAATTGGTCGGTCCGATATGCAGTACAAACTTACGGCTTAACACACGGGCCGCCGGGTATAGATCCACGATGTTCTCCGGCACATGATCGACCATGGACATCCGTTTCCGGTAGGCCGCTACTTCTTCCGCCGAAAAACTCCGGAGCCCTTCGGACGCCATCCGCTCGATCCATTCCCGGTTCTCATTATAAAAAGCCGTATTTTCCGACAGCAGGCCGCCACGGATGTATTTTTGATACTCCTCATCCTTGCTGCACAGCTCCTGTATTTCTCTGCGATACTCCGCGCATCCCCGGTAATGATACCGCTTCTGGTGCACCTTGTAGCCTTTCCCCGGAAACTTCTCCGCCAGCATGGCATTCCCCAGTTCGGAGCTCCTGTGCTTCGCTTTTTTCTTATTCTGTTTTTGCGCAAATGCTATATATGCTTTTATCATATTTTTTTAATCCAGCCAGACACAATCCACGATATCGCTGTCGACTTTCACGAGTTTTTCATCCACAAAAGCTGCCGCCCAGCCGTGATCTTCGTCCCATGGGCAATTCAGTACCATGATCACGCAGTACGGAACATTCTGTGACTCGTACTGCGTATCTCCCGTTTTGCTCTTTGCGTAGATCGCGTCCTCCAGTACATAAAGCGTAACATCCGTACCGATATGCTCGATCAGATCCTCCGGCGACTGGAATTCCGGCCAATATTCTTTGCTCTCTTCTTCGTCATCCGGCCCCCACTGCTCATACATATTGTCATAATAGAACTTCATAAACGCCTGCAACACCTCGTTTTCCAGCTCCGGCGTCCACTTTTCGATCAGGCGCCTGCAGTAGTCTTCCGTCGTTTCCTCATCATCAAGCTCATCCTCGATTTCAAATTCTTCCGGATCTAACAATAAACCGTTTTGCATTTTCTTTTCCTCCGTATTATGTCTTCCTTTATGATCACCAGTGGACCGTTCTTTTACAGCTCCAAAAAAAGTTTACCATATCTCGTCCTATATAGCAACGATACCACAGACCTTGACTTACCACAGGGACGGTTCTGTGGCGAGTTATTTCATGCCGGAGAACCGTCCCTGTGGCGAGTTTATTCAGATGCCTTGAAGTTGTAGATTGGTTTCATCACATCGATCACATCTACCGACTCTTTGATCACATCAATGATATCCTCCAAAGACTTATATGCCATCGGCGCTTCGTCCAGAGTCTTCTCATTGACGGAAGTCGTATAGATCCCTTTCATTTCCTCCTGATACTCTTCCATGGAAAGTGTATTTTTCGCTTTCGTTCTGGACATCAGCCGGCCGGCACCGTGGGGCGCGGAATAATTCCATTCCGGATTGCCCTTACCAATCGCCAGCACGCTGCCGTCCCGCATATTGATCGGGATCAGGATCTTTTCCCCTTTATGTGCTGCGATCGCCCCTTTACGCAGGATCATCTCGTCCGTATCAATATAATTATGGATCGTATGAAATGCTTCGCCACCGACGATCCCACTGCGTTCCATCAGGATCTCCGCCATTTTTTCACGGTTTCTTCTCGCAAATCTCTGACAGATCACCACATCATGCAGATAATCTTCCAGATACTGCCCGGACAGATAACACAGGTCCTCCGGGATCGGCGTCTCCCCTTCGTACACATCCCATTTCAGCTGTTTCAGCGCTGCCTGTATCTCATCCCTGCGTCCCTGCTCTTTGTAGGAACGGATGATCTCATCACGCTTCTCCAGATAATCCCCGTATCCGCGGCTCAAGTTGATGGCCAGTCTCTGATACAGATCCGCCACCTGTTTTCCCAGGTTACGGCTGCCGGAATGGATCACCAGATAATTCGTTCCGTCTGCCGCCCGGTCGATCTCAATAAAATGATTGCCGCCGCCCAGAGTCCCCAGGGAACGCTCCAGCCATTTGGTTTCCTTCAATTCCCGGTAACAGCGCAGTTCGGTCAGTTCAAATCTTTCCACACGGCCTTCCCAGACATTCCGCCCGGACGGGATATAATGTGCCGCTTCGTCCAGTTTCTCCAGATCGATAGCCGCTTTTCCCAGCTTTACGGTATACATCCCGCACCCGATATCGACGCCCACGATATTGGGAACTGCTTTATCTACCACCGTCATGGTTGTGCCGATCGTACAGCCCTTTCCGGCATGTACATCCGGCATGATACGGATCTTTGCACCTTCAGTGATCGGGTAATCACACATCCGACGGATCTGCTCGATCGCTTCTTCCTCGATCACGGATGCATAACACAGTGCAGTATTTATTTTCCCTTTGATCTCCATCATATGTTTTTCCTACCTCTGCCTTTGATGCTCTCATTATACACACAGCATAGCAGATCGGTAAAATCAAAAAAGGTGCGAAGATCCATAAAAAACATCATCCCACTATTTTTTGAATCATCCATCAGCATATCCTTCCCGGCAGCAAATATCAACGGCTGTAGACGAAAATCATCATACAGCAAACGGCTTTTATAATTTCCTATAAACCCAAAAACAGGGAGCCCTTTACGGACTCCCTGCATCATCAAGAATCTTTGGTATTCTCAATTATTTCTTCTTGCTTTCGATAGCAGCCTGCATTGCGATCAATGCTGCTGCATATCCGAGAAGCCTATCTCTCTGCTCCTTCTTCAGCTTATTGAAATCCGCCACCAATAATCCGGTATCTGTCTCAACATTTACGGTATAGTATTCCTGATTCTTTGTACGACTCGCTGCAGGATCCACACCGGACAACAACCACTCCGGAGATACATCCAGTGTTTTGCATATCGCTAAGATCTTATCAGACGAAGGGTTGGTCTTTTTTTTCTTCCACTCGCTGATGGTGCTCTGCTGGATTCCCTAACTCTCCGCAAACTCCTTCTGTGTCATGGATAATTGCCGTAATCTCTCAAATATTCT
>JAFXQR010000030.1 GCA_017526985.1 Lachnospiraceae bacterium | reverse complement strand
GTGTTACAATTCATTTCAGATACCTCCGTGTTTTGAATAAGTATTATTGTCAGCAAACAACTTGCTTATTCTACATCGAGGTATCTATTTTTTCACCTTCTTTCTCTGGGCTGCCCTACTCTTAGAATTATACAGGAAGCTTCTCTAATGAGCATGTTGATATCGTATACCTATATAATTAAACGATCTCTTTCACCCACAGTCCATGCAAATTGCAATACTCATATACGGCAACCGCCGCATCGCCCTCAGTGATCAAAAATTCCGCTACCGGTTTCTCTTCCGGTTTCAGATACTTGATCTGATGTCCACACTTCGTCTCCAGTACGATAAACTGGATGTAATGTGCTTCCAGCATCGGGTGCTCTGCTTCGCCGATCTGCACTTTTACTGTATTACCCTCTACCATAACCGCAGGTACATGTTTCTCATATGCACCATCTGTTGCACCAGGTACCAGTTCCTTCATCGGCTGACCACAGCAGACCACCGGAACCTTTGCATCATTTACCTTTGTAATAATGTTGCCACAAACCTCACATTTGTAAAATTTCATAACACTCTCTCCTTTCAATTAAGACTTTATCCCTTACTGCATCGCTCCGAAAAATTTTGCCATCGGTTCGATGGTTGCGTTCAGATTTTCGATTGCCTTGTTCAACTTCTCCAGATCGATCGAATCTAATCGTTGCATCGTATTTGACAGATCTCCGGTGGCCTGCACGGTCAGAGTGTTGATATTCTGTACCGTACCGCCCAGATCCGCATTGTTCAGTTCCGTAGTCAGCATTTCCAGATTGTTCAATGACACCATTGTACTTTCGTATATGGTATTTACTTTTGGCACGATATAGACAACCAAACCGATCACAATGATCAGGATGACGCCCATAAAGATAGTTCCCAGCATCGACATAATAAACGCAAGTTTCTGATACTTCAGCTGCGATTTTTCTGTCTTCGCCATCTCCTTATTATGCTCTTCTACATTCTGCCTATATGTCGCAGTCTCCGTATCTGTTTTGGTCTCCTGAACATCCACTTCTTTCTGATTCTCCTTGTGATTACTTTTTTACGGTTCCGGGATCGGGGAACCTACATTGATGCCGGCCGTTTCGCACTGTTGTGCAAATTCCGTGCTAAACAAGAAACCGTTTAAAATATGCTCCCTGCTGCTGCCGTTATTAAGCTGATCGATCCACGACTGCATGCCGGCAGCATCTCCCGCTCTGCCCAAAATCGTCTGATAGAGCATCGCCACATATTCTTCGTTGTCCGTGTTTCTTCCCAGATATTCCGGGCTGAAGATGAAACCATATGCCACATTTGCGCCGGAATCACCTCTGCCTAGTGTTGCACACCAGCTTTCCTGTCCATCAGCATCCGGTGTCCTGCCCAGGCAATTCTGATACAAGCGATACACAAAATAGGTTCTTTCATAGTTCTGATCTCTGGCATTTGTCAACTGATACTGCCCCGGCTCGATCCCATACGATCTGCACAGCCCTATAAACTCCTGGCTGCCAACAAATCCGGCAAAAATCGCCTCCGGTGTCATCCCGATATCCAGGCGCTTTGTCCAGTCCGCATACCCCGAAGGATCCGGATCACGCCCCAGCATCGCATTGTAGCAATCGGTCACGATCGCACCGTTGGACTTGCCTTTATTCAAATACTCCGGTGAGTAAAAGAAACCATAGACGATATCCACTGCTGAGGATCTACCACTATTCAGATTGTCCGTCCAGGTATTCAATCCCTCTTCATCCGGCATTCTGCCCAATACCACATCGTACATACGCGTTACAAATTCTCTTGTCGCACGCTGCTGCTCCGGCGTCTGCGGCAGAGTGGTCGTGTTGAAATGAATGGTCGCATTTTTCAGTGCATTATTACCACTCTCGATCCGAATACGGTTCCACTCTTCCTCGCTGCCCTCATAATATACATCCGTCAGCTTATAGCAGCTTGCAAAAGCATTTTCCTGGACCTCCGTCAGACTTTTAGGGATCGCAATACTCTCCAGTTTCGTACAGCCGGAAAAAGCATCAAACCAGATTTTTGTGACCTGACTCGGGATTGCGATCTGTTTCAGCCCGGAGCAGGCACCAAAAGCAGTCGGAGCAATCTCTGTCAGATTCGCCGACAGTTTAACTTCTTCCAGCTTATAGCATTGTATAAAAGCATATGCCCCCAATGTCGTAACGCTATCCGGGATGTTGATCCTTTTCAGATTGCTACATCTGCAAAAAACATAGTCCCCCATGGTTGTCACGCTGTCCGGAATGATGACCTCTTCCAGATTCGCACATCTGATAAAAGCTTCATCGTTGATCGTCGTTATACCATAGCCCAAAGTCACTTTTCTCAGTCCGCTTTCATCAAAAGCATTTGGGTTGATCGTCACGCTCCCCGAAATATAGATCTCTTTCAGGCTTGGACAATTCCCGAAAGCCCCCTCCTCAATGGTTGTTACATGGTCAGGAATGATCACCTCTTCCAGATCTTTGCAATAGTTAAAGACATTTTTCTGAATGACGGATACTCCCGCCGGGATAGTAACTGATTTCAGACCACTCCCCATAAAAGCTTGTTCTTCGATCGTGGTCAGACTATCCGGAAACGAAATCTCTCTCAGATTCGTACACTTCCAAAATGCACCTTTTCCTATCGTAGTCACTCCTTCTGCAATGACCAGATCCTTCAATGCCTTGCAACCAGTGAAAACAGAATCCTCGATGGTTGTAAGACTTCCCGGAATGACAAGCCGCTCCATTCCTGTGCATCCGGAGAATGCAGAGTGTTCCACCGTACTTATACCGTCCGGAAGTACCACTTCTTTCAAAGCCGAACATTCCGCAAATGCCATCAGATTGATCGTTGTCAAAGTACTCGGAAAGCTCACTTCTTCCAACTCTTTACATTGCGCAAATGTAACCTGATCAATGCCGGTCACGCCTTCCGGAATGATCACCTTTTTTATAGGAAGGTTCATAAACTGCACGCCATAACTGTTATTGATCACACCGGTGCCGGTAATCGTGAACACTCCGTTATCATCCAGTGTATAGGTCGCATTACGGCCACACCGCCCCGAAGTAGATGCATATTGTGTAAGCTGTTCGGTCTCAATTTCCTCTTCCGACTCAGTGCTCGTCACAATCTCATCATCAGTACCATCACTCTCCGCCCCCGCATATGTCGGCATACTTCCCAACATCCCTACCGTTGCAAATATTGCAATGCTCAGCCCCAACTTACGGATTCGATTTCTCACCATAGCACAATCCCCCTTTGCTGTGCGCTTCCTATCTGGTAAAATTCTGGCTCCAATAATGTCTGTACATATCATTTGGTGTATAGCTATATCCGGTAGCAAGCACCCTGCTACTGCCACCCAGGATATTAGCTCTGTGGCCACTGGAATTCAACCATCCGTTCACTACTGCCTGCGGTGAACTATACCCTGCAGCAATATTCTCTGCAGACGGATCATCAATCCCCACCTCATAATATGCTGTCCAGCAAGTCGTCCCGTTCGGTCTCGTATGACTATAGCTGGTAGTCAGTTCATTTGCTCTTACCATAGCCACATCCCGCCACACATCTTCCTGCGTCACCAGGGGATTCAGGCCATTTGCGCTGCGCTGCTGATTGCAGAGCTGCAGGATCTCGATATTATACTGCCACTCTCTGCTGTCGTCCGGCTCAGCCACCGGTGATCCCACATGGATCCCGGCCACCGCACACTGCTGTGCAAACTCCTGACTGTACAAAAATCCGTTCAATACATGCTCTCTTGTATTGGTATAATTCAACTGATCGATCCAGGATGCCATCCCGGCAGCATCGCCCGCTCTTCCCAGGATCGTCTGATACATTGTACTTACATATTCGGTATTACTCGTATGTCTTTCCAGATATTCCGGGCTGAAGACAAAACCATATGCTACATCTGCGCCGGAGTCGCCCCTGCCCAGGGCTGCACACCAACTCTCCTGCCCGCCGGCATCCGGTGTTCTGCCCAAACAGTTCTGATACAGACGGTATACAAAATAGGTTCTTTCATAGTTCTGATCTCTGGCAGCGGTCAGCTGATACTGCCCCGGCTGGATCCCGTAATAACTGCACAGATTCATAAACTCCTGACTGCCCACAAAACCTGCGAAGATTGCCTCCGGTGTCATTCCCACATTCAGCCGGTCTACCCACATCGTATAACCACCGGCATCCGGATCGCGTCCCAGCATCGCATTGTAACAATCGGTCACGATCTCGCTATTTGATTTTGCTTTGTTCTGATACTCCGGAGAGTAAAAGAAACCATATACAATATCTACTGCTTTAGATCTTCCGCTGTTCAGATCGGACACCCACTGGTTGAGTCCTGCCGCATCCGGATCACGCCCCAGTACCACCTTGTACATACGGTACACAAAGCCTCTCGTGGACTGCTCCTGCGAGTAATCCTCTCCATTAGAAGTATTTTGGTTTCCTGAAGTATTCTGATTACCGGAAGAGTTCCCACCGGAACTCCCATCAGTGTAATAGCCATCCTGTACGGTATCGGCAACCGGCGTAGTTGCCAGTTCGTAGTATAACTTATCCTTCTCCGGCATCAGACCATACATATAGCCTGCCGACAGCTCCGTTGCACTCAGTGTGTATACCCTGGACGATACTCCCTCCGTTGTCATCCTATAAATCCCATCCGGCACCAGATAATACCAGTTTCCATGCAGCGTTGAGAAACTGGAATAATCACCATTATATGTCCATCCGGAATGTTCCGGATCCGGCCATTCTTCCTGCTGATAATCATACGATGCCGTCTCCCTCATCGTAGCAAAGTCATAGATATGTACCATTCCATTACTGCAATATGCGGTTTTTGTCCCATTTAAGGGCAGACCGGATTCTACATCCTTCCAAAAATACCCGGAATAATTCCCGGATGCTTCCACCGCATCATAAACATTCCGGTCGCTCTTGGTCCCATACCAGTCAGAGCCGAAATGCCCTTCATTCAGGAAATCTGCACGGTTCAGCAGGAAATTGCAATGTGCACAATAGGAATACCTGGTATAGGCATTGGAATGATCATCCCAGGTGGTATCCACATAATAATATCTGCCGCCCAAATGCAGCAAATTCCAGGCATGTTCCATCGTATCACTTACAACTACTTCCGATTCAAATCCGGCCAAGGAAAGCAGATAAGTATATTCCAGTGCATAACCGTTGCATACCGCCAATCCCCCCATCATTGCATCATAAGCTCTATATCCGGCGTCCGGACTGCTCTTTCCATACTCGCAATGCTGCACCACATAATCGTGAAGAAACAACACCTTTTCCAGATCTGTCCAATCATCATCGATCAGAGCAACGATCTCCTGACCTTTCGAACGAAAAGCTTCACAATCCGCCTCACTATACCCCGTATGATAATGCGGATACACTTTTGTGACCTGACTACCTGTTATAGAATACTCATAACCACTTTCCACATAGAACAACTCCGGTTTCGCATTGATCACACTGGTATATAACTTTCTCATCTCATCAGTTGTAATGTTATACGCCGATATATCAACACTGCTTTCCCATGATGACAAGGCAGCGATCAGTTTGTTTTTTGCCCCGACATAACTGTCAGAGGTGCTGTAATACAATCCGGTAGATTCTGTACGAACTATCTCCGGTGCCTCAAATCCACCAGCCTGCACGATAAACTCGGACAAATCCTCTTCTAAGATCTCTTCTTCGATTTCTTCCTTATTTTCTTCCGGCTCTCCCTCTTCCAATTCATCTCCAACGGTCTCTTCATTGCCGGATTCTTTTGCTATTTCTATATCTTTCTCTGTTAATTCCGGATCCCTTTCCCCATCCTCTGCATTTTGCTCTGAACTATTCTCTATATCAGTAATGCTTTCGTCTTCGCCATCTTCGCTCTCAGACTCTTCCGCAGAATCACTCTCCTCGTTTTCGTTCTCTACACCTTCCGTCTCCGGCTCTTCTGTCGATACCTCGCTCTCTTCCGCATTCTGCTCCCCATTCCCCAAGTCTGCTACTGATTCTTCATTTCCCGAACTATTTTCAGATGCAGGAGTCTCATCCAGATCCTCGTTCTCTTCTACATCCTCTGTCGTTTCCGTCTCACCCTCTGCCCGAACTTGCATCACCGGCACAGAAGATAATGTCACTGCCCCCGCAAGGAAAACACCTAATGCTCTGGAAACTGCCCTATTTTTCATTTTTTCGGTTCTCCTTTCCAAATGTTCGTTTAGCTTACCTTCTCAATCAACCCTGCCAATCGCTCAACGATGGCATCCCAGGCATAATACTTTTCGACATATGCCTGTCCGTTTTGCCCCATCAATGCTGCCTGCTCTGCATGCTCCTGCAGATACATCACACAACCTTCAAACTCAAAAAAGCCCCGGTAATACAAACCTCCGTTGCTTCGGATGCAATGCCCACGCACCACTTCACAGTCTGCATCGATCACCACCGGCTTTTGCAGTGCCATTGCTTCTAGCACTACTATGGATAAACTCTCATATTTGGACGGCAGCCACAAAAAACTGCAGGCCGCAATCCCATCATATTTATCCTCTTCCGATACAAAGCCCAGTTCTACGATGTCGTCCGACTCCGGCACCTCCATCACAGCTTTCCCCATCAGGACCAGCTTGACATCTGCCAGTTCCTCCGGATGCCGTTTTTTCAGTTCTGCAAAGTATTGGAACATCTCTTTACAGCCTTTATGTTCCTCGATGCGCCCGATATACAATATAAAATTCTTTAATCCGAATTTTTTATAGAAACGCTCTGCCCGCACTTCCTGTGGCAGATCGATCCCGACACCGCCCAGCCCGTCATTGTCCGGCTTGCCTGCGACCGCAAACTTGCTTTCCACAAATCGTTTCTCTTCCTTGGTATTGAAAAAGAACGCCGCCGGCCATGTAAACATGTTTCGGAAGATCCCCAGATGAATAGGCAGCTCATCATGCGCATCCGAGATGAGAATGGCCTTCTTCCCAACCGCTTTCAGTCCATAATATGTTGGATAATACAGATAGCAGCAAAATACAAAAGCATCATAATCATCGATATGTTCCGCAAGATAACGGATCAATGCTTCCGAATGTGGCCCCTGCAGATCCATCCACTGTTCCTGTTCGCTGATCCCACCGTCTCTGGAAAACACTTTTTCCGAAAAACGGTTAAATGCCGCGTTATCTCTGGGCTTTTCCACCGAAAACCGACGCACCAGTACACCGTTCATCACTTCCTGATCCTCAGTATACTCATCCTTCCAGGTTACATAGTCGATGGCCTTGGTTGAGATCGCTTCCACCTCATAACGCCCACACAAGTGCTCTGCCAGCAGACGGCACTGCAACTCTGCACCGCCATTTACTTCCAATCCATATCGTTGTGTCACAAATGCTACACGCTTCATGACGCCTGCTCCTTCTCCTGCATACATTCTTCCAGAAATGCCAGCGTCTTTTGCACGATCACCCCCCATTCAAAATGATCCAGAACATACGCCCGTCCGTTCTGCCCCATTTCCGCTGCCACATCCTTATGTTCGCTGAAATAATCTACGCAGCCTTCAAACTCGTAATAATCTTTAAAATACAATCCGCCGCGCGCTTGTATCGCAAAATTCTTTGTAACCGCACAGTCGTTATGTACCAAAACCGGCCGTCCTGCAATCCAGCTCTCCATGATCACGATGGAAAAGCTCTCGTTTTTGGACGGCTGACATAGAAATTCACATGCCGCGCACGCGTCAAATTTATCTTCCTTACTGACAAATCCAAGATCAAGGATCTCTTTTCTGCTCTCCTTAGGCACTTCCAAATTTCCGCCCCCAAGCAGCACCAGTTTGAGATCTCCACCTCTTCGTTTCTTGTATTCCTCAAAATAACGCAACAGTGTCAGGATGTTTTTCCCCTCATCCTTTCTGCCTGCATATACAATAAACGGTTCTTTGATCTGATACTTTTTTCGGAATGCTTCTCCATTCCCCGAATAAGAAACATCCACACCGGTACCAATGGTCATCTGCTTCACTCTGGACAGATCATACAGCCGGTTGGCCAGCTCTCGCTCCGGCTCCGACAGATACAGCATTCCCCTTACCTTGGAAAAAGCCTCCGCAAAATGCTTCATATAAGCATAGCCTTCGTCATGCAGACACGGAATGAGCACTGTTTTTTCCGGGCACGCCAATGCTCCGTAATAGGTTGTTCCGAACATATATGGCGTATACACTAATGCACTGTACTCATCCTGATGCTCTTTGATATACGCATACAGTTCCGGGCTGTTGACCATCTCCCGCAAGAAGATCTCTTCTTCCTGCTCCGTTACCCGCTGATGATATACAAACTTATAATTGATCTCATTAAAAAGTGCTGTATTTCGTTTCCGCACCGGAAAACGACGCACCGGGATCCCGTATTCTTCTGTCAGACCTTTCTTATGAAAATTCTGATTCCAATCCGATGTGAAATCCTTTACACATGTAGTCAGTATTTCCAGTTCCACATTCTGATCGGTCATATGATGCACCAGCCCGCGCAGCGCTGCCTCTGCGCCACCAGTGATATTTTCCCCATACCAGGGTGAAATAAATCCTATCTTCTTCATACTGCTAATGACTCCACGATCTGCCGGAATTGCTGTTCGGTACGCTGTGCCGCAAAAAAATCCAGCCGCTTTTTCTGATCAGTGATCACCTTTTCCCGTAACTTCTCGTTACTGCAGAGTTGATGAACCCATTCGGCTGCTACCTGCAGATCCTTTTCCTTTAATCGGATGCCGACATCTCCCATGGTCTCTCCTACCGCAGCCGCATCATACGCAACCACCGGCACCTCCATCTTCATTGCCTCCAATAACGGAATGCAAAAACCTTCGTGCTCACTCATACATACAAATGCATCTGCCAGACGATAGTAGGCCAGGATCTCCGCAAACTTAATCTTTCCGGTAAAAACTACACTGTCCTTGATTCCGAGTTTCTCCGCATATTCTTCCAGTCGTTTCCGGTAGCGTTCCATCCCCTCTTCGCTCCCCACCAGAAACAATCTCGATTCCGGATTGATGTAGGTATGATAATAATAGAATGTCCCGATCACATCTTCCTGACACTTATTCGGAGCGATCCGTCCCACAAAAAGCAGGTTGGTCTTGTCATCCTTATACTTTTCCAGAGTATGCCTATCCGGTTCTTTCTCATAGTCTTCAAAGGGGATCACGATCGGCAGCACCTCTGTCCTGCATGAATACCCAAGCTCCAGCAGTTCCTGCCGGTTATAGTCCGAATCCGCGATACACAGTTCAAACATATCTTTTGTTGCCGCCAGATCCTTTCGTCCGCTGTCACACAATACGGCGGCATCAGCATTATACGGCAACAAAAATCGCTTCGGCGTGATATTATGATAAACCATCACCTTTCTGCAGGGAAGGTTCGCAACACTGCGATTCAGTTCCGTCCCAGTAGAAAAATGATACAATACCACATCCTCCCGGGACAGTTTCGGCAGTTTTTCTACCTTTTGCACCACTCCCACCGGCAGACGCGATCCGATATTCTGCGCGTAGATCCCTGTTTTATATCCCATCTCCCGCAGGATCCGGTCCATCATCAAAGCATCATTGCTGACACCATCTCCAAAGGTGATAGTTGGCAGCATCTGCACAATCTTTTGTCCTGCCATCATTTTCCCTGCTTCAGCTCTTTTACCTGCTGCTCCAGTTCTTCAATCCGCAGCTTGTACTCGTCCATCATCTTTGCATACGCCGCAAGCTGCTGGATTGCCCGCACATTGCTGGCATTATATTCGTTCTGAAAGGCAACGATAGGCGCAATGATAAAACGGGTAAGCTTACGGATCAGCTTCTTAAACTTCGCCCGCAGCCCACCGCCGGAAACCGGCACATTCCAGTTGTTATTCCAGTTCTGGTTCAGATACTGCACTTCCTGACGCAGTACCATAGCATCATATTCCACTTCGCCGGCAATCAGCGGCTGTGAAATGGGCACATCCTCGAAAGACAACGGGATCTTGTCATACCCGCGTTCCCGAATATTCGTCCGGATCTGCTCCATAATTTCTTCTACATTGATTTCTGATTTGTTTTCTGTATTCATTTCCGTCACACACTTCTCATCCATTTTGTTTTTCCAGCTCCCATGTATGTTCCACCCGCATCACACCGGCCTCGCTGAGCCGGGAGGTCACTTCAAACTGTATCGCATTTTTATAGTAATCCACCGGAATCCCCTGATCACATTCAATGGCGATATCCATCGAGTAACTCCCCTGCAGGAGTGGCAGCTTTGAAATACGCACCGTCATACTCCCGCTTCCCTCCAGATCAAAATCTTCCAGCTGATCGATCACTGTATTGGTACCATAGCAATGCACACCATCATTTCGAAAGATGCCGATCCCAAATGCCGCCTTTTGCACCGTCTCATGCGCCTTATAGCGGATCACGATCTCAGCATCTTCTCCGGAATGTAATGTATGGCAATCCTGCTTATCCGGTCGATTCAGTGAGATGGATGTGATCTCCGCTTTGCGGTTTCCGTATCGCTGCGGATTTTCTTTCACTTCTGCCGGTTGCTCTGCCTTCTCTTCTTTCGCTTCGTTTTTCTGCTCTTCCGCTGCGTTTCCCTCCGCTTTCCTTGCTTCTTCCTGTCTTCTCTTTTCCGCTGCCCGCTCCGTCATCTCCGCCATATGATCCATATAATGCGGATGCACATCTCTCGGGATCCCCTCCATTTTGATCTTACCCTCATGGATCCAGATACTGCGGTCACACAATTGCTCGATCTGTCCCAACGAGTGGGATACCAGTATGATCGTAGTACCGCTTGCCTTGATCTCACGCATACGGTTGAAACATTTTGCCTGGAACGCCGCATCACCTACCGCCAGTATCTCATCGATTAGCAATATGTCTGCATCTACATTGATGGCTACGGCAAAAGCCAGTCGCATATACATACCAGAGGAATAGGTTCGCACCGGATTATCGATAAACTCTTCCAATTCTGAAAAAGCAATGATGTCATCCAATCGTGCATCGATCTCTTTCTTGGTCAGCCCAAAGATAGCGGCATTGGTATAGATATTCTCCCGTCCGCTCATATCCGGATGAAAACCTGCTCCCAGCTCGATCAAACTGGATACGCGGCCGTTCATCTGTATCGTACCGCTGTCCGGATAGATGATCTTTGTCAGCAATTTCAGCGTCGTACTCTTGCCGCAGCCATTCTGCCCGATCAGACCGACCGCTTCACCCTTCTTTACCTCAAAGCTGATCCCGTCCAGCACCTTCCGTTCTTCATAACGGTTTCTCTTCCAAAATAAAATACGTTCCTTCAACTGTCCTGCGTGATCCGCATAGACCTTGAAGCACTTTTTTATATCATGTACCTCTACGGCATTTTCTTCTCTCATACCCATCTTACAGTTCCTCAGCAAAATTTCTCTGCAACAGCCGGAATACCACTTCTCCGATCACGAGGAGCACCACTCCTAAAATCGCTGCTTCTGCCAGTGTATTGATGTGCGGCGGCTGTTTATTATACAGAATATCACGATATGCCGTGATCACGGATGTCATCGGATTGAGCCGCCAAATCCCCATGTACTTTTCCGGTACCATATCTTCAGAATACATAATCGGTGTCAAAAACTGCCAAGCCAACATCAAAATACCAAGTATGTGCTGCAAATCTCTGAGATAAACGGTCAGCGCCGAAAACAACAGAGCCATTCCCAGAGCCAGCACAAACTCAATGATCATAATGACCGGCAGATACAAAAGTGCCATCGGATCCACACCATATCCGCTAAAGAGCAGCACCGCAAATACTACGATAAAACTGAATAGCATATTGACAAAAGAGCTGATCGTGTATGCCAGCGGCAACACCTCTCTGGGGAAATAGATCTTCTTCACCATATTGGAAGCCCCCAGAATCACCTCACACCCACCGGTAATGGTGCCGCTGAAAAAGATCCAGGGGATCAGAGCAACAAACAAAAAGATGTAATACTTCTCAATCCCCATACGCAGGACATTGGAAAACACCAGCGTATACACTACCAACTGTAATAACGGGTTAATAAATGTCCACAAAAAACCAAGGATAGTTCCCTTATAACGTCCGCGCAGATCCCTGCGTACCAGACTGAAAACCATCTCGCGATAATCATATATATCTTTAAATAATTTTATCATAAACTTTTTAACAACTCCAACCACCCAGACGCTGCATTTTCCCAGGTGTATTTCTGTAATACTTTTTTTTCTTCTTCCGGATCTGCGTTTTCGATTTCCTGCAGCGATATCGCTCCATGATCCGGATCAAAATAGGTTGCTGACTTTCTATAGATTTCCTTCATACAACATACATCCGATACCGCGATCTTTCTTCCCAGTGCCAATGCTTCCAGCGGCGGTATCCCAAAGCCTTCATATTTGGACGGATGCAGCAGTGCAGTACAATTCTCAAGCAAAGCCTTTTTTTCTTCTTCCGAGACATACCCCGTCAAAATCAGATTGGGGGTATTCCCATGTTCCAGCCGATATCCTCCTTTCAATGCATTTTCTCTTCCTGCGATCACAAATTTTTCCGCAGGATATTTCTCTGCCATACGGACCAGCCATTCATAATTCTTGTGGCAGGCGATACTCCCGATTGCCAGGTAATATCCCTCTTTTGCCAGTCCCAACCGATCCAGTACGCTATCATCACTTTGAATACTGTCAATATGTTCCCATCCGCATCCGATCACGGCGATCCGTTTAGCCGCTATTCCGCATAAACTGTGGATTCTCCGTTTCTGATACTTCGAGATCGTCACCACACGGATGCCCGGGTGCATTTTTAACCACGCCCGGATCAGCAAAAAATTCACCCGATAGCGAAAGGAATCGTAATGCTCTTTTTCCAGTGGTCGCACATCATATAAAGTAATGATCTGTTTTGCATAAGTAATAAAACGCGGTGCCAGATTGACCAGGATCGCCTTGTTTTTTCGCGCATAATCACAGATATCTTTGGATTTCGATCTTGCCGCGCGGCGCTCAAGAGGAACCACTCGAATACACTGAAGTTTCGGTAGCTGTAATTGTTCATCCGCCAAGTAACATATGCGGATATCCGGCCTTTCCTCCGCATTTATCGTTATAAGCAACCGGTCCAGCCGTGTCACGATCTCATAATTGTATCGCTCAACACCGGATATTTCTTTTCTGCACAGCTCCACACCGCTGATCACAATGATCGACATAATCTGCTCTTTCCATTCTCATCAAGATTCTGCTGCCGTCTGTTCCATCAGCACAAGATACTGTGCTGCGATCCGACACTTATCATAACGATCCAACAGTTCTTCCGCATCTCTCTCTTCCGGGATCTTCAGCTCCTGCTCCAGCCGCTCTGCCCATTCTTCCGGATCCTTAGGCTCTTTTATATAATTTACCAGCCCACCGGTCACTTCCCGGAACGATGCACATTGGGTGGTCAGTACCGGTACCTGCAGCGCCATTGCTTCCAATGGCGGCATACCAAATCCCTCAAAAATACTCGGAAACAAAAAGGCTTTGCTATTCCGATATAGAGTATTGCGTACTTCATCCGCAATAAATCCCGTAAAGATCACATCGTCTTCCAGCATCTCTTCCTTCAGGATCTGCTGTAGTTCCCCTGTCACGCCATTGCCCACACCGGAAAGAATAAGCGGCAGCATTGCCGGGCTGTGCTTCTTCTTAAGTATTCCCATAGCCCGCAATAGTGTGCCCAGGTTTTTATGCGGCACTTGGGAAGAGACGGTATAGTAATACTGCTTTGTTTTCATACCGTATTGCTTCAGTACCCCCTCTTCCGAAACATGGTTATTCATTACGATCGGATTATAGATCACACAGATCCGGTCTTTCGGACAAGGAATCCTTTCCAGGATGCTCTGCTTTGTATAATCAGAGATGGCCACCAACTTTGCGGATGTCCTTACGCTATTCCGCCAGCAGCATTTCATCCAGGCCACCCTTTTCTTTGAAAAATACTCCGGAAACAGCCAGGCCTGCAGATCGTGGATCACGGTCACACAACATATCCCGTCCATCCCCAAAAAAGGCTTGGAATACACCGGTTCCAACAGCAGAGAAACATCCAGCTTTTTCAGCATCTTCCCCATCTTCAGATTCTGCCAAAGAAGGCGCTTTTTCTGATCTGCGCTCAACACATTGCATTTCAGGATCTTAATACATCTTGGGGATGCATATTTCCGGAACACATCATAATTATCTTTTGATGCCAGCATCAGGATTTCCGTCTTGCCCGGATCTTTGATGAGGCACTCCTGAAAACCCTCCATCAGATTGCAGACAAAGGATTCCGTTCCGCCCACGATCCCATGCCTCACCCAGGTCAGGTCAATGGCAAATCTCAGTTTTTTTTCGGCAGATGTATGTTGTTTCAACATAGGATTGCCTTTGCGATCTCCATCGCCACACATTCTACAATATACAAGGGACTGTATCCATTACGCTGGTAGCACATATAACGGTCGTGGATCCTGGCTACAGATTTCTTCAGACTCTTTTGATTGCTGGCACCGCCCACCATAAAATTGGCAAGGATCTTATTCCGGATGACGATCTTTTTGCCTGCCTTTCTTGCCCGCAGGACAAATTCATAATCATCATGGATGCCCTTGCCCAGATATAATCCCAGCTCATCGTATGTTTTCTTTGTCACAAATGTGGTCGGATGATTCCAATTACGGCTGCTCACAAGGAACTTATCGTACCTGGAACGCTTTACGATCACGGTCCCATTGCTCTTGATCAGATTGATATCCGCATAAAACAGATCAAACGAAGATCTCTGATATGTTTTTGCTACGATCCGCAACGCATTTGGCTCATACCAGTCCCCGGCATTGATGATCCCGATGATATCTCCCGTCGATCGGCGGATTCCCTTATTCATCGCATCATAGATTCCCCGATCCGGCTCGGATAGTATCTTGTACCGGTAGCCCTTTTTCTCAAACTGCTGCCGGTAACTCTCTGCGATCTCAACTGTCCGGTCTGTGGATGCACCGTCGATGATCAGGTATTCTACTTCCCCCTTATAGTTCTGCTTCAATACCGCTTCAATGGTCCTGCGGATCTCCGCTTCACTGTTATAGCAGATTGTAATGATGGAAAATTTCATATTTGAAGTACTGCTCACCCTTTATTCTCTTCCTGCAGCTGGCGGATCTGCTCCTCGCTAAAGCCCTCTGTACTCTCTTTCACAAACAGGATCTTCATGGTTTCAAAGATGATCTGCAGATCCATCAGCGGAGAATAGTTCGTGATATAGGTCAGATCCATCTTGAGCTTATCCAACGCTGTGGTATTATACTTCCCATACACCTGCGCATAACCGGTCAGTCCGCCGCGCACCTTATGCCGGAAAGAAAACTCCGGAATCTCCCTGCTGTATTCTTCCACATTTTCCACACGTTCCGGCCTGGGACCGACGATGGACATCTCACCCTTTAAGATATTGATAAGCTGCGGCAGTTCGTCCAGCCGACAAGGACGGATGATGTGGCCGATCTTTGTGATCCGCGGATCCTTTTCCTCTGCAGGATGTGGCCGATTATCATTTTCCGCCCCTACGATCATACTACGGAACTTCAGTATCCAAAAGCTCTTATTATTTAAAGTCACACGCTCTTGCCGGTAAAACACCGGGCCTCCATCCTCCAGTTTGATCAGTACTGCTACCAGCAACATGATCGGCGACAGCACGATCAATGCCAAAAGCGACAAGAGAATATCAAACCCGCGCTTGATGATACGCTCCCAACGCGGAATACCCATATTGCGGCACAAATATAGCGGAGTATCAAAAATGTTCAGTTCCTCCGCTCCACGCACGATAATATCCGAGATCTTCGGTGTAAAATACACGCGTTTGTCCAGATCAAAACAAAGTTTCAATACTTTATTTTTTTCTTCCGCCGGCAGGTCATTGACTACCACCGCATCATACTTTGCGATCTCTGCTTCCAGCCCCTCCCCGTTTTCGGGATAGGGTATTTTTTCTTCGATGTTATATTTATCCGGACGAGATTCGATCTTTTCGTACAGCGTATTCTGATAGTCTCCGTAGATCTCCAACATCTTGATGGACGGAAACACATGCTGATAATGTATGATCATTCCCGAAGACAATAGCAGCGTAACTGCAGCCTGTACTACAAACATTGCCGCATATCTCCAGGCAAATGCAAAGAAGAAACGGAACTGTCCGGTGACCGCCAGAGAGATGAAAACCTCTACCGTATCCGCAATCAAGATGGATACGATCTGCCCGGCTATGGTACGCATCATTCGGTGCACACCAAGCTGGTAGCCTCCCAAAGAACGCAGCAACAAAAAAATCATAACCAGATAGATGCCCAGTGACATACCCAGGTTACCATAGCCCAGCAACTGACCCGTTTGATTGTTTTTGCTGACAAAACTGAACCATACGAAAAAGAAACTTGCACAATATAATATTGTCAGTATAAGACCGCAAAATCCGCGGTAGATATATTTTCCGTTCAATACGATAATTCCCTATATTAATTCCGAAAGCGTTTCCATAAATAAGTATGCTTCGCCATACAGATGTTTTCCTCTGTGCCTCATCGCCTGTATGTTCCCTGTCCGGACTGCTGCGACTGAGTCGACAAGCAGCGTTTCAGATGCATTCTCTTTCTGATCTTATGGCGCATTCCTGCGCCCCTATTTCAAAAAACCTATCCAAAATATTATAGTATCTTCCTAATAATATGTCAAACTGCATACTTTATATTCTTTTTATAATTTCCAATCCCACAGGCATATCGATCGTTCGGTTAAACAGATGCACCTGCAGGATTGCTTTTCGCTTGTGACGGTCAATATGACAGATCAGAGCTTCCTGCCCCCTGAGCGGTCCTTGCATCACCTTTACCTGATCCCCTTCTATGATACCGGTGGAAGCGTCAATCACATGATTCTCCCCACCCAGGATACGCAGGAGATTTTCTTCTTCCGGGTACACCGCTACAATATCCTCCCCGGCGCTGAGCAGTTTCGTCATAGCCGGTACCTTTCGCAACTGCTGTTTCAGCTCTGCTGCATCCTCCATCGTCGATATTTCAAAAAAAAGATACCCCGGAAATAGCGGCCGCAATACACGCGTCATCTCGCCTTTCACTTTCTTTTTCTGCTCAGACATAAAATAAAAAACATCTGCCGGAGAGCACACTTTTCTTGTCAGACACAACTGTCGCACCTCTTCTTCTTTACCGGTCATCACCTGCGTAACAAACCACATATATCTATTGTACTCCCCTCTTCACAAAACGCACCTGTTCTCCATCTATGATCACATCATAGACAGACCACGGCCGAATGCTGCCGATCCCCCCCACAAACAATGACTGATATGTATCCGGAAAATTCACATCATAATCCTCCAGTACCAAATACTGATAGCCCTTTTCCCTGACCCGCTCTGTCCATTCCTCCGGAGAGATTTCGGCCGCTTTCACACCATAATCCAGATCTGCCTTAGCCGGAAATACATAATACAATGAATGATCCGGCCCGATGCACTCCAGATAATCTTCTTCCTGCAGTTCCAGCCCTGCCGCAGCATACATTCCATCATATTTTTCCCAAAAAGCATCCCGTTTCAGCCCTAATACCTGAAACGGATTGTGTGGCAACAAGAGTAACAAAAAAAGTAAGATCGCGGTCAACAGCTTCACCTGATCCATCTTACTGATACTCATCAATTCATAGATCACTACAGTTGTAGTCAGCATCACCGCCGGTCCGAAATATCGGTCTGCATAACCAATATCACCATTGACAACATATCCCTCACCAATCGCCATATAGATAAAGCAATAAAACATCATATAAAATATATAACCGATCAAAACCGGAATGATCACTGCATCCATATCTGCTGCATTTTCCGCGATCAGCAGTTTTTTTTGTATGAGCAAATGTCTCACCAGAAGCAGCCCACCGGTCAGCAACAGAATATATACAAAATCCGGGATACTCCATCCGTTTCCAAAACGGGCTCCGATGTAGTATTCGCGATTAAACCACATCTTCATAAATTTATACAAAATTTCCCCACTATCACCGCCACCCTCACTATAGATCTTACCTCTTACCATTTGTGAAACCGTCTGAAGGCAGCTCACACCGCCAAAGAAAATCCCGCCACAAAAAATCACCAAAAGAAGATAATTCTTTTCACGCACCAGCTTTCTTACAATCGCGCTCACCAATCCGGCCAGCAGCAGCAACACAAAACTGACAAACGGCTGCATTGTAAACAACTTATCTTCATGATATTTCACATAACGATAATAGCAAAACACGGCCGTCATCCCGACAGAAAGCGCCATAAATAGAAGCGGCACTACCTTGGTAAAAAATCCCCTCTCGTTATCTTCTCCCCGAAACCGCTCGATCGTACATACTACTGCGATTCCGACAATACCATAGGTATAAATCCCACCGGCACGCTTCATCACTGAAATAAGCGCCAGCCATAGACAACCCGCCAGCAAATACCCTGGATCATTATACTTTTTTTTGCTTTGATACAGGCGGATCGTTATCAACACCGCATATACAACTGCCGCCCCCACCGGAATGTCCGGCATATAGTCCTGAGAAAAATCAATAAAAAACGGCAGCATCCATAGGATTGCTGACATTAACAACATTCTTTTCCATTCCATTTTCCGGATCAGCGTAAAAAATGGTAGAAATGCAGAAATGATGAAGATCTGTCTGGCCCAGAGATTGATCCCGTCAGAATAGCCAAACCACAGTTTATTACAAAAATAACACCAACCGGTATACACCGGTGCCGTATACAATAGCTGAAATGTATTACCTCTGATGCTCTCCTGTCCCAGATCAGAGAAACGATACATATTCAGAACCTGCGGTGCATGTGCCCAAAAAGTGTCATTGTCCTTGCCCAGATCCGTCTTGCCGATCATCAAAAATGCAGAGATCAAAATGCAAAAAGTTCCGGCAATGAATCCCGGTGTGACCACGGCATCGGTAAAGCGTTTCTTGTCTTTGACAAACACCACACCACAATAAAGCAGTGCGATCACTCCCAGGACAATCCCCAATACAACACCCGGCTCCGTATTTCCCAGCATACCGGAAGCAATGATCAAGCAGACGATCACCCCGATCGCCGGAAACAGAAACTCTTCTATTTTTCGTTTATCCAGGATCGCTATCGCTGCAGCAATCGGCAGAACAATCAGTATGCCCATACTACTCTTAATGTCATGCTAAAAACAAACGATCAGATCTGCTTAAAGAACAAACGGATGATCAGATCTCGCAACGCCTCTTCATCCACCCGATATTCCTCGTACAGAAAACCCTTTGTGGTGGTTCCGGCAACACTATAGATATTCTTTGCATCAAAATGATACCCGCCGGCCTCTGCTGCCAGATATGTGATCCGATCAAGACTCAGATCTGTCACCAGATATTTCTGTACCGTACTATACAATTCCGTCACTACTGCCGGATCCTTCTTGATCTGCGCCTGCACCTTTTTACCAAACACAGCCAGATACTGTTTTTCTCTCTCCAATCGTCTGTCCGCAGAAGCAAACTCATTCACATAATCGCGCCAGTGTACATAATCATAAGCATCTTTCCCCATCAGATTGATGCTCTCACCTTGTTTGATGTTTGTTCCCGGTATGTCCATAAGCGGCGTAAGCGTCACACCACCAACCGCGTCATTCAGCGGAGCAATACCAGCCATATTCAGAGAAGCGCATGCATGAATCGGGACATTATGAAACATACGGGATACTGCCTCCGCCATACGTTCGTTACTCAGTCCCATGCCATCTCCGTATGCATGCTGCAAAGCCAACTGCATGGTACCCTGGCGGAAGAATGTACCGTTTCGGTTATATACATCCACCTTCACCATGGAGTTACGATTGATCGTGATAATGTTGATCTGCCCGCTTGCACCATCCAACAATAGCAGAAAGATCGCATCCGCCTGGCCGCCGTCTGCGCTATGAGCCGCCGCCGTAACCGGTGCATTTTTATCAATACCCATCACCAGGATTGTGATCAGATCATCATTATAACGGTATCTCTGTCCTTTATAGGTTACTACGCCGTCTTCATTATCTATTAATGTCACCACATCCGCAGGAGCAATCGATGCCGGTGCCTCCTCCGGTGTCTGTGCAGTTTCTCCCGGCTGTGCAATATCATCCGATACGGAAGTGGTTCCGTTTTCATCCTGCAGAACAAGTTCACCGTTTTCATCAATCGTTACCACCGGCAGTTCCGTTTCCGTAGGGATGGGATCTTCAAATCCGCCAATTGCTCCGATATCGCTTCCTGCCAGCACTTCATTTTTCAGTTTATTACGGCCGGATAGATATAATCCTCCGACTACGCCACCTGCCACAAGAACCAAAGCAAACAATGCAATAAATATTCTGGCCAGCACTTTTTTCATAATCTTTTGTTCCTCTCTCCATCCGATAGATCCCTAAACCGATTTCCCTTAAGAATAAACCAGTCAAATGCAAATGTCAACAAGGATCACTTGGCCCCCTTGGGCTTGAACACCTCTCCTACCGTCTTCAACAAAAGTCTTACATCCCCTGCAATGGTCCAGGTATTGATATACTCCAGATCCAGTTTGATGACATCCTCAAAATCCGTGATCTCACTTCGCCCACTCGTTTGCCACAATCCTGTGATCCCCGGCTTCATGGCCAGTCTGGCGCGATGATGCAGCTTATACTGTTCCCACTCATCCACCGTCGGCGGTCTGGTCCCCACCAGAGACATCTCCCCTTTCAGCACATTCCAAAACTGCGGAAACTCATCAATGGAAGTTTTCCGGATAAACCAGCCGATACCATGCTTCTTACCGTCCGGCCCACTGCCCAGAATACGGGGATCATCATCCATCTTAAACATGAGCCCCTGCATGGTATTTTTATCCATCAGCTCTTTTTTTCGTTTTTCCGCATCCTTATACATACTGCGGAATTTATAAATACGGAAGATACGTCCATTCTTTCCCACCCGGTTCTGACTGAACAGGATTGGTCCGGGATCTGTAAAGAAAAGGATCGGCCCGACAATGATCATCAATAGCAGAGTAAAGACTACGCCTACCAGACCGCCGAGAATATCCATCATACGCTTTACGATCAGCCTTCTGGCCGGCACAATGTTCATGCTCTCTACCATCACAATATTGCCGGCAATACGATCAATAGATTGCACCACACTCCGTTCTGATTCTCTGGTCAGACACTGATAGGTCGTCACTCCCATGGTTGCACAACGATTCAGCAATCCCTCCGGTACATGGATCTCCTGTGGCAGTTTGATGTACACGGCATCCACCCAATTGAGACGGATATACTCCGTCGCTCCTGCATAATCCGAAACCACCTCTATATCCCCCACCATCGTTCCTATGGGAAGCCCGTCATCCAATGTGACCAGCCCCACCACCTTCACCGGCTCCAAAAGGTGCGATACAAAATCCTCTACTACTTCCTTCGCGATACTGCTGTGGGTCACCACCAGCAGATGCGGCTGTTTGTCTTTGTTCTTATAGATACGGCTCCGTACCCGGATCTTCCAGAGATTGCGCATCGCATAGCTGGCTGCTCCAACGATCAGGATGTAGTAGATCACTACGGAACGGGACACCTGCTCTCCCTGTTTGCTGAAAAACAGCCATAATACCAGAAGCAGCAAATTCAGCATAAGATATTTCAGCGTGGCCACCAACTCCTTCAGATATCCGCGCTTCAATATATTTTTATAATTCTCCGTAAAAATGTAATTCACCAGCGCCGCTACCACCAGCAGAAGAATACACGCCTGGTAGGCATCTTGGCTGTAGAGAGTCAGATTCCCATTACGGATATAATAGGCCAGTGGCAATGCGGTCTGTGCCAGGAGAAAATCGAGCAGCATAAAGTCTAAATGCTTTATCAGATCCTTACTTTTTCGTATCATGATCTTCTCTCTTCTCCTTTCTCAGTTTGGTATAGATCAGGAATTTCGTATTTGTGATAAAGTATCGTTTCAACAACCGTCCCGGATTCTGCAGTAAACGGAACAACCATTCCAGCCCAAGCCTTTGGATCAGTGACGGTGCCCGCCTTATCGTACCGGCGTGGAAATCAAAACCAGCACCAACCCCAAGCATTACACCGTTGATCTTCCCACGATGGGCATACATCCATTTTTCCTGTTTGGGCGCCCCCAGACCGATCCAGACAAAATCCGCGCCGCTGTCATTAATGGCCTGCACTGCAGCCGCGTCCTCTTCCTCTGTCAATACACGAAAGGGTGGAGAAACCATGCCCACGATCTCCATATAAGGATATCTCTCCTGCAGATTCTTTTTTAATGCTTCGATCGTCTTTTCACTGGAACCATAAAAATAATGCTTTCTGCCGGTTCCCATACTCTGTTTGAACAATGCTTCCATCAGATCCGGTCCTGCAACACGCTCTGCTTCCGCATAACCATTTTGGCGGATCTTCTTTGCCACCGGCATCCCATCCGGAAATGTCATAGCAGAATGATTCAGTATCTCACGATACTCCGCATCATCCGCCGCCATCACCGTGGTATGTACATTGGAAAAACAAATATACTGTCCAGCCAGATCTTCCGCATGCCGGATCAGATAGCCTGCCACCTCTGAAATAGAAGCCGTCGTATAATTTACCCCCAGCACCGGAGATCTGTGATTCATGAAACTGCGATATACCACCGCCTTGTCACCGGTCCGGACCACCATATCTGTTTGCGGACTATATCCCTTCCACTGCAGCTCCCGGCAGATCGGAAAACCGCACTCTTCCAATGCATCGATTTCTGCCTGTGATAAACATTCTGTTGCTGCCGAAGACAGATAGATCAGATCTTTTTCCTGATTGGATATTTTTCCCTCGTTTTTTATAGCTTCTTTAATATCAGCTAAAGAAAGAACCGTCTCCACCCGACATAGTCTGTGGATGCCTTTCCATTCATTTCGATACCCATATCGCTCAATACACCATTTTAACCGATCCGCTTCCTCCGGCTGTGCGATCAAAAGCACCCGGACCACTTTCTGATTCTTTTGAATACTCCTCGCCGCAAACTTACCATACTGCCAGCGGATAAACAGATCAAAAAACATGCCGAAACCGAGCATTGCCGCCATGACCGTACGCGAAATTCGGTTTGACCATCCGATAAAAAATAAAAACAACAGCAAGCATACCAGCAATGTCACATGCTGCTTGAACACTTCAAACGCTTTATCAACAAACTCCTGTTTCCAAACAACCGCCCGCCGTTTTCTCCAGAACTGAAATACCACCATATAAAAGAAAAGAACAATCCAACCAAACACTTTATAAAAATCATTCTCTCTTGTGGGATTGGTATAATACCAGTTCAATATGACATAACGAAGCAATAACGCATACAGATACGCCATCCCTTCACCTATCATACACAAAACCAGCATCACATTTTCGCTATGCTTCAGACTCTTCATCTGATCCGGTATCACAGCCGACGATTCCTCTTTCTTCTTGAAGTAAGTACTACGATTTGATTTATAAAAGGGCAGTCCAAGCGAACTGCCCCTTAAAGATTAAGTATTATTTTTCAAAACTTCCGTAAAGGATTACTCCTCGATCGGATCACCAACTACGATGCCGGCAACTGCACACTGCTGACCGAACTCAACGCTCTGCAGGAAACCATTGAATACATGCTCTCTGGACTCACCAGCTGCCAAAGCTGCCATCCAGTCAGCCTTACCTGCTGCATCCGGTTCACGGCCGATAATGGTTCTATAGAGCATATCTACGAACTCTTCATCGGACAGATTCTTCTCCAGAAGCTCATTGCTGAATACAAATCCGTATGCTACATGTGTACCGCTCTGTCCCTGAGCCAGATCACCACACCAAGTATTCAGGCCTTCATACTCTGCATCTCTTCCGAGACAGTTCTTGTACAAACGCCAAGCGAAATAAGTACGCTCATAGTTCTGATCTACATAAGAAGCCGGTGTATAGGATCCCGGAGCAATGCCCATCTTCTCGCAGTTCTCTGCAAATTCTTCGCTGCCTGCAAAACCATCGATCAATGCATCTACAGACATACCGATATCCAAACGAGCGGTCCAGAAGGACAAGCCATCTGCATCTGCCGGACGTCCCAGCGTTGCCAGATAGAAGTCCTGTACTCTCTCGGTATTAGATTTAGCCAGACCCTTGTATTCATCAGATCCGAAAATGTTATGAACCAGTTCTGCAGCGCCCATATTCTTATCAACAATCTCAGTAAGCCAAGTATCCATACCGCCCTGATCAGCGTTTCTGTCAAAGCTTGTCAGATACATACCGTTAATCAGATCTGCAGTCTCAGATACCTGCTTGTCATACTCACCATTTCTGATGTATACTTCCTGCGGTCCATCGCCAAGATCAACTACCTGATAGCCATCTTCCAAATCCGTCTTGAAAGAGGTAACCTCACCGGTTTCATCATCATAAGTAATTGTACCCTCTTTTGCCACATCTTCGACACTCGGTGTAGGTTCCGGGCTACCACTGCCGTCAGCTGCCATTGCCATCATCGGGCAGAATGCCATAGCGCCAACCATGCTTGCTGCTGCTACTGCTTTTCTTAATCCATTAATTTTCATTTTGCTCTCCCTTCCTCCCTTTTCGGGGTTTAAGCAGCTGTTCGCTACTTTTTTATTTTGCTTCCTTGCATAACGCAATTTTTATTCTCTGCTAGTTTACCACCCGAAAAGTATCTTGTAAAGCCTTTTTTCTGTTTCTTGTCATTTTATTTTCATTTATTTTATTATGTATACCACTGTCCGGTTCTCTTCCCGGCTCTACTCTGCGATCGGAGAGCCCACGGAAATCTGCGCAGTACGGCACTGAGCGTTGAATTCATCACTCTGTAGAAAGCCGTTGAATACATGTTCTCTGGAAGCTCCGTTATTCAACTCCCGAACCCAGGTCTCCCGTCCTGCTGCATCCGCATTGCGTCCCATGATTGATGAATACAACATATCTACATACTGTGTGTTGCTCAGATGTTTGTCCCGCAACTCGCGACTGAATACGAATCCGTATGCCACCTCAGAGCCGGAATCACCATTTTCCAGTGCCCGGCACCAGTTCTCCAATCCGGCGTTATCCGGCGTTCTGTTCAGGCAATTCTGATACAGACGGTATACAAAATAGGTCCGCTCATAATTCTTGTCTCTCGGATTGGTCACCGTGTAATTTCCCCGTGTCACTCCGTACTCCCGGCACAGAGCCGTAAACTCGCTGCTCCCCACAAAACCGGCCAGGATTGCTTCCGTGGTCTGCCCATGATCCAGATGCTCCACCCACATCCGGTATCCATCCGGATCCGGCCCCCGATCCAACATTGCATTGTACAGATCTGTCACAATCTGCCCATTGCTCTTTCCCGAGTTTATATACTCCGGCGAAAGGAAGAAACCCCTTACGATTTCTACCGCAGTTTTCCTGCCACTGCTCAATTCATTCACCCAGGTTCTCTTTCCGTCCGGATCCGATGCCCTTCCCAGGCAGGTCTCATACATACGCTCCACAAAGTCTTCCATTTTCTGGCGAGCCTCAGGAGAGATATTTCCGCCATTTCCATTATTGCCGGAACCGTTTCCACCGCCCACATCTACGGTATGGTTCACATATCCGCGGCTTTCTTTGTCTTCCGCAGTCAGGGTACCGCTGCCACCGGCCGTGGAAACGCGAGCGGAGCCGCCGACATTGACATGATCCAGAAATTCGATCAGCCCCTGGTTCAGTTCCGAAGTCGTGATCCGACCGTGCGGATAGATGTGATTCCCCTTCGTCGGTACTACTTTCCACTGTACTGCATAGGTCATCGCGCCCCAAGCATAATAGTCCACATCAAAGAAGTCATCCATATTGTCGGTACGGCCATAGTCAAAGGCACTCAGATATCCCTTGTATTCTGCATAGCGGTGTACCATCAACGCCAGATCCTGTCTTGCGATGGGCTTGTCTCCGCCGAATTCATCGGAATGAATGAAGGGATAGCCCTGGCAGATATGATTCTTCTCACCCCAGCGTACAGCATCTGCATAGAAGGTGCCGTCCACATCCGTGAATCTGGTAGAACCACCGGTATTCGGTCTGCCTGCCATCTCATACAATGTCTGGATAGCTTCTCCGCGGGTAACGAAATCTTCACTACCGGAGAGACCGTCATTGGTATTGATATACACATCCTTCACATCTTCTCTGGTGGCCGCATTCATCCGTATCGTAGTGCTCGTCGGAATACTGATAAAATACTGCATCCAGTCCATATATTCATGAGAGCCGCCCCACTCTACCAACATATCATAGGACTGGGAATTACCATCGTATACTTTCGCAATGCTTCCGTTATCCGCCTGTTCCATGACATACTTAAGCCGGCTGTTATTGCTGATATTCAGTTCCGACAACGGATTGCCAAATACCTGGCAATACGACAACTGTGGATTGTGTGACAGATCCAGGGAATGTAACAGATTGCATCCGCACCGCAGATCCACCAGTCTGGGATTATTTGACAGATCCAGACTCGGGATGTCATTCCAATCACAGTATAGTGCCATCAACTCCGGATTATGGCTCACATCCAGATGTGTCAGATCATTATTGGCACAGTTGTAAAATTCCAGTCCGGACAGACCGCTGATATCGACATCCAATCCCGGATTGTCCCAAACATCCAATCGTTTCATGTTCGGATTATTGCCAAGATTCAATGTTGTCAATCCTATCTTCAGCGCATCCAGATGCGACAGTTTCCGGTTGTTGCTCACATCGAGAGAGGAAAGCTGCGTAGAGCTGATGATCAGATGCTCCAGATCTTTATTGTTGCTCAGATCAATGGAGGTCAGGGGGTTATCGCTGCACTCCAGATAGGCCAGCAACGGATTCTCTGACACATTCAGCGTCTGCAGTTCACACTTAAAGCAATACACCCACTCCAGCTTATCATTTTCTGTCAGATTCAGGTAGGTTATCGGATTCTCTGAACACCACACACCGGTCACTTCCGGATTGTTCCGCAGATCCAGCGATGTGATATTACAATCCCTGCACCATATACCTCTGACCTCCGGAAAATATTCAATACCTTCCAAAGATCTTACACTCGGCTCATGCTCACAATAGATATTATATACACCTCGTTCCTCGCTGCTCAGATAGCCGTCATGATTAGTATCATACTTTTGTCTCAGCACTGCCTGAAATCCGGCATCCGGAAAATAATCTTCAATACGCAGATCCCCGGCCGCATGTACATGCAGCGGTTCCGCAAACTGCAGGACCGACTCTGCAAGCAGCATTGCCGCCAGTAATTTCGTGAAAATCCGATGTTTCATTTACTGCTTCCCTCCTTAAAAATCAAAACCTAATAATCATTAGCACTCCATATAACGATTATTATAATTATAACGGTTTTTATCCTACTCTATGCATTAATCTCTGTCAATAAAGTCAGCACGAATCCATACAAATTTGATCCGAACCAAAAACGGATCGTGCTTCTTCAGCACGCCAATCCGAAACGATCCAAACCTCTTAGCACGCCGCTCTCCCACTTGACACCCGGCCATGGAATCCGTACAATAATATATTGTGAGTATTTCGGATATCAGATCATGTTTGGGAGGTTTCTGTGATGAGCAATATAGATAAGGCCGTGATCGATGAACTGTTTTCGGATGTGGAAGAAGTGAAGCTCCGCCATTCCGATGAAGAAGTGCAAAATGCTGCTACCAACGGCGCTGATCGTATGCGGGCGCTGCGGGATCAGATTGCCATCGCAAAGGAAAACTTAGCTGCGGTTCAGGCAGAAGCCATGGCTCTGCGCAACAGCCAGGAGGATCTGTATGAGGATCTGGATTTTACCCAGCAGAGCGTACACGATGGTCCGGCCAACCGGCTGACCAGACAGGCCGAAGATCTGGAGGCTACCGCCGACGAGCTGTACAGCGCCATCGATGCCCTCTCCAACATCCTGCTCTTCCGTTTCAAGGAAGTGTGATTCAGAAGTATGATTCAGAAGTGTGATTCAGATAAGATACATATATTATAGAAGAAACAGATGTAACTCATAGCAACCCGGAGCACTTGCTGCCGGGTCATGCATAAGATGATATCGGATCAATTACTCTGCAGAGCTTCCGTGGCTCTGCTTTTTTTGTTCTTTTTTATATACCTTCCGCTCCCGCTTTGCTTCTTTTTTGGATCGTCTCTTTTCGAAGCGATGCCGGTTGATGGCGGCAAAGAATGGCTGGAAATAGAGATTGATCTGCGCCCCCGTCAGCAGTATGTACATGCAGAAATATAGCCAGATCATACCGATGATGATCGTGGTCAGGGAACCATAGATGGAAAACTGTCCGAAATAGTCCAGATATTTGGAGAACCCCCAGGAAAAGAGCGACCATCCCACACTGGCAAACAGCGCCCCGGGAAATTGCTCTTTAAAGACCATTCGTTTGCTGGGGAGCATAGTATACAAGACCTGGAAAAAGAAAGTAAAGAATGCCCACACAAATAAAAAGCGGAAATGCAGTACCGTTTGCAGCACCAGATTGAAATCAGGGATCATCCGGGTGAACCACTGGTTTAAATAATTACCAAAGACCAGCACCACCAGGCTGAAGATCATCACCGCGATCATCAGGCAGGTATACAGACTGGCACGGATACGCAGCACCACCCAGTTACGCTTTTCGTTCACCCGGTTGACAGCATTGAGTCCGTTGACCAACGCAAACAGGCCTTTTCCCGCTGTCCACAGTGTAATGATGGTGGCCAGTGAGATAGCCGCTACCGACTGACCCCGAAATTCGATGAGCATACTGTCAAAAAAGATGGCCACCGATGCCGGGATCAAGCCTTCGATCACCGCCGCCAGCATATCATCCGAAACATTGGTGTAAGGCAGAATGCTGCAGATGAGCAGCACGATGGGAATGATCGAGAGAAACACAAAAAAAGCAGCCCCCGCCGCAAAGGAGGAGGTGTTGTTCTCCTTCATAACTTTCAGGAAGTCAAGAAATTGTTGAATACCTCGCCTGATCATTGCCCGAATCTTGTTTTGGGTTTACATAACATTTTATTATATGTGCAAAAAACCGGATACCGGTTTCTGAAAGTTGACTCCTAGCATAGCTAGGTGGGCGACCGCAGCACACGCTCTCTGCCTTCCACTGAAACTTGCTGAGGCCTGACATCAGCGTGACGATATAGGAATCCCGTTTAAAGTACTGTAGGCTCAAATAACAGAAACCCAAATGGTATCCGGAACTAATTATATTATAGCCGATTTTGCGCGATTTTACAACCGTTTCCGGCCCTCCCGGGCTTACAAATATTACCCGGATTTTCGGTCAATTTACCGATGATCCGCCGCAAAACAGCAGCTCCTTTTTTGTAGATTGGCACGCCGCAGAACAAGGTCAGCTCTCCAGCTTTTCACTCAGCTCGCCCCACTCTTCCAGGTAGGCATCCGCCTGCGTGCTAAGCTCGTCGATCTCTTTCTGGATCTCTCCCAGCTTTACATAATCACTGGCATACTGCGGATCCGCCAGTTGTGCCGCCAGCCCTTCCTTCTTCGCATCGCACTCTTCCATCAGCACTTCCAACCTTGCCAGGCGCCGTTCCATCTTGGCCCGTTCCTTGCCGGGATTATACCCCTTTTTCGCCGCATCCTCCACCGGCTTTTCCACCGCCGCAGCCGCAGGTTCCGTCCCCTTTCTCGCTGCATCGATCTGCCACACTTCCGCACTGCTCTGCAGCTTTTCCTTACCGTAGGTGCGCTCGTATTCCTCATAACCAAAGGGGAAAAACTCCGTCTCGTTCGGCCGGAAGATCAGCAGGGCATCCGCCAGCTGCCGTATCAGATAACGGTCGTGAGATACAAAGAGCAGCGTCCCCTTATAGTCCGAGAGCATATCTTCCAGCGCTTCCTTGCCCACGATGTCCATATGGTTCGTAGGCTCGTCCAGCAGCAGGAAGTTCGGTCTGGTCTGGAACAGTTTTGCCAGGGCCAGCCGCACTTTTTCCCCACCGGAGAGGGACGATACTTCCTTGAACACATCGTCTCCGGTAAAGAGGAAGCCGCCTAAGATATTGCGCACTTCTGTCTCGGTCAGGGTCGGGTACTCATCCCAAAACTCGTTCAGCACATTTTTCGTGCTCACCACCTGTGCCATCTGCTGCTCAAAATAGCCGCACTCCACGCCGTGTCCAAAGGTCACCTTACCACCCTTGGCTGGGATCTTCTTCATCAGTGTCTTTAAGAAAGTAGACTTGCCCAGACCATTACCGCCGATGATACCGATCTTCTGCCCTTTTTTGATATTGCAGCTCACCTTGGTCAGCAGCTCGTCATAACCGATCCCCAGATTCTCCACAAAGAGCACATCATTGCCGCTCTCCCTGGCCGGATCCGTCATGGTATGAAAGGCTTTCAGGTCATACTCTTCCGGCTTCTCGATCTTATCCATATGCTCAATGGCCTTCAGCTTGGACCGTGCCATGGACACCTTGGTAGGCTTATGTATGAAACGCTCCGCCACCTGGTTCAGCCTCGCGATCTCCTTTTGCTGTGCCAGGTAGTCCTTCATCTGCTTTTCGTAGTTTTCTTTCTTACGCTTGACAAAATCGCTGTAGTTGCCGGGATAGCGTGTCAGCTTCCCACGCTCGATCTCATAGACCGTATCCGCCACGCGGTCCAGAAACAGACGGTCATGGGATACCACGATCAGCGCTCTGGGATATTCCGCCAGATAGCCTTCCAGCCATGCGATAGTCGAGATGTCCAAATGGTTGGTGGGCTCGTCCAGCAGCAGCAGGTCCGGTTTGGACAACAGCAGCTTGATAAAGGCGATCTTGGTACGCTGTCCGCCGGAAAACTCCTTCAGCAGCCGTCCCTCATCCTCTTTGGAAAAACCGAAGCGTGAGAAGACCAGTTCATAGTCCTTCTCATAGCGGTATCCTCCCAGATAGGTAAAGCGTTCCTCCAGCGCGAAATACTCCGCCACCAGTTTTTCGTCCGCATTCTGCTCGATCAGAGCCAACAGTTCTTCCATCCGCGCCTTCATCTTCAAAATGGGCGCAAAAACACTACGGATCTCATCCCCCAGCGTGGCATTTTCATCCGCAAAAGTCATCTGCGACAGCCAGCCAATGGTGGGATCCCCGGTTTTGATGATCGCCGGTTGTTCGTCTGCATCTCTGGGCGGCGGGGTGATCTCCCCCGTGATCAGTTTCAGAAGTGTTGTTTTTCCGCAGCCGTTCCTGCCGACGACAGCGACCTTTTCCCCCTCACGCACATCAAAGGCGATGTCGTGAAGGATCGTGTCGCCGCCGTAAGCAGCGTCTGCATGTTGTATACTCAGTAACATAATAACAAATTAAATCTTGGTATAGATCTCCGTATCCAGGGAGTCCTCACCCTCGCGGTAAGCAAAGGTCACCGGCGGTGTCTGAATGGTCAGCCCCAGGGAAAGTGCCGTGGAACGGAATTTTTCATTCACAGCCAGCATGATGTCACGCATATAGTTCTTCTTGATCATCTCATCCAGGTTGTCCACAAAGGTACTCACGGTCACCAGTGTCCATGTGTCCATCTCAAAAGTAATGCTCTTCTTTTCCTCATCCCCCACTTCGTAACGCACCATAGCAATAGCTGTGGTCGGTGCTGCCGGATTGAGTGCTACCTTCCATGCGGTCTTGATGCCCAACTTCAGCGCGCCTTCCTGGCCCGGCTGCGGATTGTACTCAAATTTCAGGTTCTTGATATTGGTCGGTGCGATCGATACTTTTACATCTTTCATAGTTTTCTCCTTTTTAAATAAATTTGAATAAAAATAATTTTTGATATTCGTTTAAGCTTCTTTTTCCAGTGATTTCATGATGCGTCCGGCAAAACTTTCCAGATCCGCATTGTCCAATTCATCCGCGCATCCGCTGTCACAGAGCTGTGCCTGCGAAGGAAGGATGGGCAGTCTCACCACCTGCTCAATGCCGTACTGTCCGGCCACTTCTTCGATATGGCTCGCCCCAAAGATCTCATGCCGCTTGCCGCAATCCGGGCATTCAAAATAGGAAAGGTTTTCCACCAGACCCAGCACCGGCACATTCATCATCTGTGCCATCCGCACGGCCTTGCCCACGATCATAGACACCAGATCCTGCGGGGAAGTCACCACCACGATGCCTTCCACCGGCAGCGACTGAAACACGGTCAGGGGGACATCACCCGTTCCCGGCGGCATATCCACGAACATATAGTCCACATCACCCCATGCCACTTCCGTCCAGAACTGACGCACCGTGCCCGAGATCACCGGACCACGCCAGATCACCGGCTCATTTTCATCTTCCAGCAGCACATTGATGCTCATCACCGGCATCCCGCCTTTCGAGCACACCGGCAATACTGCATTTCCGTTGGACTCTGCCTTCTCCGTGATGCCGTACTCTTCGGGATCGACGGACCGGTAATGTCCGCATCCAGAATAGCCGCTTTTTTCCCTGCTTTCCTTACCGCATTTGCCAGCAGCGCAGTCACGGTAGACTTGCCCACGCCGCCCTTGCCGCTGATCACGGCGATCATATGCTTCACATTGGATCCTGCATTGGCCGCTTCTTTGGCCGGTGCCCCATGTCTGTGGCCACAACCGGTTTCCCCGCAGCCTTCGCAATCACTCTTGGTACATTCTTCGCTCACTACTGTATTTCTCCCTGACTCTTTTTTACCAGAAACAGATCCGCGATCGCCTTGGCCAGACGGAACGGATACAACTGCACCATCTGTGTCCGGATCAGCTCGCCCATCTTCAGATCAAAAGTGATCTGTACAAATCGGTCTTCCTGCTGAAAAGCATCGTTGATGTAATGCCCCGGATCCGTCAAAGTCGTATTTGGCGTGGAAATATCCACCAGCTTATTGAGCATCATACCCATCGCGGTGGCCGCCGATCCCATCATCTGGTTCATGGATTCCGACACCGCACTCAGATGCAGATCGGAAATATCCTGCTCATAAAACATACCATGCCCGTCACTCCCCATCATCAGATCGGTCATGATCTTGACATCCTCTTCTTTCAGAAACAACACACTGTAGCCATCCAGTCCCTTCACATAGTCCACGCGGGTCACCACCGACTTGTCCGGCTGTTCGGCCACGATCGCATCTTTATCCTTGATCTCCACATGCGGTGTGGAAATATCGATGAAACTGTGGATCAGCACACTGAGGGCCGTCACGGCATTACCCAGTGTAATATTTGCCACCTCGCCGATGGCGGAAAGCTCCATCTCATTAAATCCGGCCTGTTCCGCTTTTTGCTTTGCAGCTTCCAGTGCAGCGTTGTCCATATTCCGGTATCCTCCTGCTCAGATTTCTCCCATATCTCATACCAGATTCATTTATTATAACCGCAAATCGTCGTTTTCGCAATCTTTGATTTGCACAGACTTTACTTGGGATGTATAATTTATCTATCTGAAAGCTAGTGAGGTATTATTCATGAAGAAAACCGTGCGTGGAATTCTTGTTATCCTTGTGATCGTCGCCATCATCGGCGTACTGGTGCTGGTGCGCGTCTTGAGTGACCGTACCAAACAGATCCCGGAAAATGATCCCGCCACCATCGGCAATACCCCCGGCAATCTCTATAACGGCGGCACCTTCTGTGAAATGGACGGCAAGGTCTATTTTTCCAATCCCTACGACGGCGGCACCATCTATGTGATGAACAGCGACCAGAGTGAGATCCGCAAACTGGTCTCCGGCTCCGATTCCTTCATCAACGCAGCCGGCGGCTATATCTATTATTTCTCCACATCCGCTTCCGACCAGTCAGGTCTGGGCTATGTGCGTAACGGCCGCGGCATCTATCGTGTAGACGCCTCCGGTAAGACCAATGTACTCCTTTCCCGCATCACCACGGACAGTATGATGCTGCTGGGCAACAAAGTCTACTATACCAATTTCGGTGAAAATCCCGCCAACGAGGACACAGCACTGGTCACCATCGACAGTGTGTCCATCGATGGCAAGGATACCGCTTCCTATATTAAAGATCACCCGAAGCTGGCCTGCGCCTCGGGTGGTACCATCTACTACGCCGGCATGGATACGGACCATCATCTCTACGCACTGCGTCCGGAAACCGGCGAGTCTATAGAAATCTGCGCCCTCAATATGTACCTGCCCATCGTGCAGGGAGACAATGTCTATTTCCTGGATATGGACGACCAGCTGCGCCTGAAAGTCTATTCCTTAAGCAACGCTTCTGTGCGGACTCTGGTGAACGAGACCATCGATTCCTACAATCTGTATGGCGACATCATCTACTTCCAGACCGTGGACCTGAGTGGCGGCAGCAACTATGCCTTAAAGCGCATCGGCGTGGACGGCTCCGGCGAAGAGATCGTGCGTGCCGGCACCGCAGCCGGTATCCAGATCACGGAAAAGTATGTCTATTTCCATGATTTTGCCAACGACATCCCCATCTATCAGACACCCACCTTCGGCAGCGTCAATGTGACTACCTTTACCGGTGCCTCCGACGCGGTCAAACTGCCGTGATAGAAACACCGCAGACCGCTTTTCTCCGTGGTTTTCTATGATAATTTTGTGAAAGCGCTTTCCTAATTTTCTTCCTCAAAAATGCCGAAAATTGCCTACATTTTCTTGCATATAGGTATCGGTTTCTGTATAATTTCAAGTGATGGCTTTTTATAGAAACACTTAATACACAATTTTAAAAAAAGGAGAGTAAGGTATGAAATTTGGTTACTTTGATGACGCCAACAGAGAGTATGTCATCACCACACCCAGAACCCCTTATCCCTGGATCAACTATCTGGGCACACAGGGTTTCTTTTCACTGATTTCCAACACTGCAGGCGGTTATTCTTTCTATAAGGATGCACGTCTCCGCCGCATCACCCGTTATCGTTACAACAATGTTCCCATCGATATGGGCGGACGTTATTTCTACATTAATGAGAACGGCACCATCTGGAACCCGGGCTGGTCTCCGGTAAAGACCGAGCTGGATGAGTACGAGTGCCGTCACGGTATGGGCTATACCATCATCAAAGGTAAGAAAAATGATCTGAAGGCTCAGGTAACTTTCTTCGTGCCGCAGGATTTTGACGGCGAAGTACAGCAGGTAGTCCTGACCAATGAAGGTTCTTCCGACAAGTCCTTCTCCCTCTTCTCTTTTGCAGAGTGGTGTCTGTGGGACGCACAGGATGACTCCAACAACTTCCAGCGTAACTTCTCCACCGGCCGTGTGGAAGTAGACGGTTCCGTGATCTATCACAAGACCGAGTACAGAGACCGCCGCGATCATTACGCATTCTATTCCGTAAACGATACCATCGACGGCTACGATACCGACCGTGATTCTTTCATCGGTCTGTACAATGGTTTCGGCGATCCGCAGGCTGTTATCGCCAACAAGGCAAATGACAGCTTTGCAGACGGCTGGGCACCCATCGCTTCCCACTTCAAGAAGATCACTCTGAAGCCGGGCGAGAGCAAGACCCTGGTATTTGTACTCGGTTATGTAGAGATGCCGCAGGATCAGAAGTTTGAAGCTGACGGCAAGACCATCAACAAGGTAAAAGCCAAGGCGATGATCGAGAAGTATTCCACTCCGGAGAAGTTCGCAGACGGCATGAAAGAGCTGCGTGCTTACTGGGATAAGCTGCTGGGCATCCTGAACGTGGATACCCCGGATGAGCGTGTTAACCGTATGGTCAACATCTGGAACCAGTATCAGTGTATGGTGACCTTCAACCTGTCCCGTTCCGCTTCCTATTTCGAATCCGGTATCGGCCGTGGTATGGGCTTCCGTGATTCCAACCAGGATGTGCTGGGCTTTGTACACCAGATCCCGGATCGTGCAAAAGAGCGTATCATCGATATCGCTTCCACCCAGTTCCCGGACGGCGGATGCTATCATCAGTATCAGCCGCTGACCAAGAAGGGCAACGCTGACATCGGTGGCGATTTCTCCGACGATCCGCTATGGCTGATCCTTTCCGTTTCCGCATACATCAAGGAGACCGGTGACTGGTCCATCTTGGATGAGATGGTTCCGTACGACAACGATATGTCTGTTGCACAGACCATGCTGGAGCATTTGAAGGTTTCCTTCTATCACATCGTAAACAACTTAGGACCTCACGGACTGCCTCTGGCAATGCGTGCAGATTGGAACGACTGCATCAACCTGTCCTGCTTCTCTGATACACCGGGCGAGTCCTTCCAGACCTATACCAACCCGAAGTTTGCTGCAGAAGGCGGCTACTCCAAGACCGCAGAATCCGTAATGGTAGCTGCACTCTTCACCTACACCGGCCCGAACTATGTGGCGATCTTAAAGCACCTCGGCAAGGATGACGAAGCTGCTAAGGCACAGGCAGAGATCGACAAGATGAAAGCCGCGATGATGGAATCCGCATGGGATGGCGACTGGTGGCTGCGTGCTTACGATGCAAACGGCGAGAAGATGGGCTCCAAGGAATGCGAGGAAGGCCAGATCTTCATCGAGCCGCAGGGCTTCGCCATCATGTCCGATGTGGGCAAGGAGCAGGGCGCTGAGCTGAAGGCACTCAAGGCAATTGATGAGAGACTGAACACCCAGTACGGTCTGGTGCTGAACAATCCGGCATTCTCCAAGTACTACATCCAGTACGGCGAGATCTCTACCTATCCGGGCGGATACAAAGAGAACGCTGGTATCTTCACACACAACAACGCTTGGATCATCTGCGCTGCTGCTTATGCAGGCCAGGGCGATCAGGCATTCAAATACTATTCTGAGATTGCTCCGGCATTTACCGAGGAGACCTCGGATATCCACAAGACCGAGCCCTATGTATACGGTCAGATGATCGGTGGTAAGGATGCAGGTTCCGATATCGGCCGCACCGGCAAGAACTTCGGTCAGGGCAAGAACTCCTGGCTGACCGGTACTGCTGCTTGGAATATGGTAGCCATCTCCCAGTACATTCTGGGCGTACAGGCAGACTTTGACGGCCTGCGCATCGATCCTTCCATCCCGGCAGCTTGGGACGGCCTGAAAGCAACCCGTCAGTTCCGTGGCGCTACCTATGACATCAAGGTTTCCAACCCGAACCATGTATGCAAGGGCATCAAGAATGTGTCCGTTGACGGCGCTGCCATCGACGGCAACCTGATCCCGGCCTTCGCTGATGGCAAGACCCACACTGTAGAAGTTGTGATGGGATAATCGGAAAACAAAAGAATTTAGAAAAGGACTGTGATCGAATGATCACAGTCCTTTTTATATTTCAATCGCGTTGTTTTTATGTGCCTATGATGCGACACTCCCCCTTGGCTTCCCCTTGAGGGGAAGCTGTCAGCGATTTAGTTCCTGCTTAACGAGCTTGCGAGTTTAGCAGGACTATGAGCTGACTGATGAGGTGTTCTGTCCACAAGTGTGGCAAGGGATTAGTTTTTCTTCACATGTTTCTCCATCGGGTTCTGTGCCATCTCGCGGATCGTTTTATGTGTCAGCGGATGTCGCTCGTAAGGCGCGATCTCGGCCAGCGGCAGGATCACAAAATCCCGTTTTGCCATTTCCGGATGGGGAATCGTCAGTTCCTTGCTGTCATAGATCAGATCATCATAGAGCAGGATGTCCAGATCCAGCGTGCGCGGCCCCCAGTGGATCGCCTGCTCGGAACGATCCCGCCCCTGTGCTTTCTCCACGCTCTGCAGGAAACGCATGAGTTCCAGCGGCTCATAGATCGTCTCCATACGGATCACACCGTTGTAAAAATCTTTCTGCTCCACGCCACCGTAAGGCGTGCTCTTAATGGGCTTCGTCATATGCTTTACGCGACAGAACGGATCGTGATCGATGGCTGCGATGCCTTCCTGGATCTGGTTGATGCATTCCCCTTCGTTGGAACCGTATGCCAGATACACCGTATGGCGCTTTCGGTGAATGCACACCGACACCGAGCGGAAATCCGCATCAATGGGCGCGTCGGGCTTTGCGATCTCCAGCGACAGTTCCTGCAGCGCCGGATACTTCGCGAACAGCACCGCCGAAATATGCTCCGCCACAGCCTCTACCAATTTCCATACCTGTGCCTTCATCTCCTGTTGTATGATCTCGCACACTTCCTCATAGGAGATGGAGGCCTCAAGGTCATCTGTGATCCCGGCCCTCTGCGTTGAGCATCCCAGCACGGCATTGACAACAAAATTCTGCCCCTGCTCGTTCTCCCGGGCATACACCCCATGATATGCATATATCTTTAATCCGCTGATCTTGATCTCGTCCATATATTTATTATTTTCGTAACATATGATAAAACTGCGTCTGTAGTGTCGTATCCGTCTCAAATGCCCCGCGCATTGCTACCGTTACCGTGCTGCTGCCGGGCTTCTTCACACCACGCATAGTCATGCAGGTATGCTCTGCTTCCACCATCACCATGGCTCCCTTGCAGGAAAGCTCCTTCATCACCGCATCGGCAATCTGCCCCGTCAGACGCTCCTGCATCTGCAGCCTTCTGGCAAACACTTCCACGGTACGCGCCAGCTTGGACAATCCCGTCACCTTGCCATCCGGCAGATAAGCAATGTGTACCTTGCCGAAAAACGGCATCAGATGATGTTCGCAAGTGGAGAAGAAAGTGATATCCCGCTCCAGTACCATATCTCCGGTAGTCGTCGTAAAGGTCCTGCCCAGATGCTGTCCGGCATCCTCATCCATCCCCGCAAGCACTTCACTGTACATCCGTGCCACACGCCTCGGTGTATCGATCAGGCCTTCTCTGGACGGATCCTCCCCGATCCCCTCCAGCAAAAGACGGATGGCCTGTTGTACTTTTTCTTCATCTACCATGTTCGTATCCCGAAAAACCTTTCCATAATTTTATTTCCCCACTGCTTTCTCCAATCGGCCCAGCCACGAGAGTGACCCCGTTGCCAGGATCGGAAATTTCTTGCCCGAGAGCAGCGTCGCCAGTTCCAACGCTTCCTCCACGCTGTCCGCGCAGGTCACACTCATCCCACGCTCCTGCACCGTCTCCGCCAATTCTATGGCGGACAAGGCACGCACATTGTCCGGCGGTGTCAGCGTGATCACCTGCACAGCTCTCTCCAGCAGGCAGTCCAGCAATTCCTCGTACGCCTTATCCCGCAGCACGCCCAGGATCATCACAAAGGGCTTGTCCGGAAAATACTGATCCAGGGAGGCCCGCAGCACTTTGGCCGCTGCCCCGTTATGCGCCCCGTCCATAATGAGATAGGGTCTCTCCTTCAGGATCGTAAAGCGCCCGGGCCATATCGTCTTTGCCAGTCCCGCACGCAGTTTTGCCTCCGGGATCTTCCAGCCGCGTACTCTCAACTGCTCCAGTACAGCTACCGCGGTGGCTGCATTATCCGGCTGGTAGACACCAGCCAGCGTGATCTCCAGCTTTGCATACACCTGCGTATCAAAAGACTGCTTCTTTATACCATATCGGATCTTCTCCGGCCGCTCTGCATAATTGACCGTCACGCCCTGCTTCTTTGCCGCTTTTTCCAATACTTTTGCCGCTTCCGCAACCTGAGGCGCACTCACCACATCTGCTCCCGGCTTCATGATGCCGGATTTTACCGTTGCGATCTCTGCGATGGTTTTTCCCAGGATTGCCATATGGTCCAGCGCAATCGGCGCAAATACGCACACTTCCGGTGCCGGGATCACATTAGTCGCATCCGTCAGACCACCCAGGCCACACTCCAACACTACGATATCACAAGCTTTTTTGGCAAAATACCAAAACGCCAGAGCGGTCTCCACTTCAAATACGGTAGGCAGACATTTACCTTCTGCTGCCATCTGTGCTGTATGCTCCGCGATCAGCGCTATCCCTTCCCGGATCGCCGTCTTAGGGACCGGCTTTTGCTGCACCTGGATCTTCTCCCAGTTATCGTGCAACGCCGGTGAAAAATAGCGTCCCACACGGTAGCCTGCTTCCTGCAGCACCGTGGATACATACGCCAGTATAGAGCCTTTCCCGTTGGTACCGGCGATGTGCACATATTTCAGCCCGCGCTCCGGACTACCCATGCGCAGGAGCAGATCCTGCAACGCCTCCAGCGCCATCTCTTCCTTGCCGGGATGCACGATAGCCCCCGGAGAAAGACTCTCCATATAGGCGGTTACTTCTTTTTCATTCATAACAGTCTGTCACGCCACTCAGCCCATATCATCCGGAATGCCGTCGCCGTTCAGATCATCCGAATTGTATCCGATGTTCTGCATATTCAGTGTACGGCGTTTGATCTTTTCCTCATCCGAGTGTTTCAGGATAAACTCCGAGATCTCCTTGGAATTACGGATGTGCTTCAGTTCCTTGGCCGGCTGGCTATTGTCGCCGGTAAACAGAAGCACCGTCCCGGTCTTGAAGATGCGCTCCCAGAAACTTCTCTTCAGGCTCACATCATTGATCTTGTACATATAGCAGTTGTCTTCTTTTTTGTTCAAAAAGCCGGTTTCGATCACGAGCATTTCCTCACGGATATGATAAACCGTAAAGGTAAACGGCAGCCCCAAAAATCCCCAGCGTTTTCTTTCTCTAAAAGCCATTGTTCTCTCCCTCCTTAATACTTCGCTCTATTTCAAACAGGCTTCTCTACGCCTGCATGAGTTCTTCCGGCGACCTTCCGTAAATCTGGTTGTCATTTACGGAATTGCTTGCCCTTTCCTTGCTGATCAGGCGGTCTATATAGTCCAGCACTTCCTGATTCTGTTCACCGCAACGGCAGCCGTACAACACATACTGATCCATCTTTTCCTTGCGGATCACCTTACCGCGGATATGTATCGTTGTTCCGTCTTTTTCATTGATAGTACAGGCAACATTCTTGCCGACGGTGATGGGCAGACGCTTCTTCGGATCCACCACGAATGCAAAACCACTGGGGCTCACATCCTTCAGGGTAGTAAACACCTGCTCCGTGATACCCTCGATGGTAAAGATCGCCGGCTGCCATACATAAGTACGACGCTCACCACGGCGGTTTTCGATGCCCTCCGTCATCGGCGTAAGGATACGATGATAGACCAGTCCATTTTTCTTCACCGTATCAATCTTACAATTTTTAAATGTCCAGTTGTTGCCTTCCCCATCCGGCACTTCCATATTGATGCGGATGTTCTGTCCGTTAAAGTTCACGCGCACGCCCTTGTGCATAAATGGGATCACCAGCAGGCTCTTCTCGCCTGTTTTCATGACACGGGAAATGAACTTGGCCTGCATATCGCTGCCATTGGAAACACAAATCTGCACTTTTACCCCCAGGGGGATATCGTTATAATTCATTTCCGTTCCTTCATCCGTTCTTTATGCAAACCTATTCGGCCTTTTGCGTGTATCACTTCGTCACTTCATAAACGGCTGCACTGAAGGCCGGCACATCCAGTTCCATCTCACGCTTCTTTGATCTCAGCACAACCGATTTCTCTGCCCGGGTGCCGCCGTATTTCTTCCAGTCGGTGGAAAGCACCAGATTCCAGCTCTCTTCCTTCTTCTTCACTGGCTTCTTCTTTGTCTTACTCTCCGCTCCGACTTCCGCCGCATCTTCCGGCTCCGGCTTGTCCAGCGGCAACAGATATCCTTCGATGGGCGCATCCCCGAAGTTCATCACATAGACATACGCCTTATCTTTCTTCATACGCTTCATTACATACAACAGCTTCGGTCCCTGCTCGCAGTACAACCATGTAAAGTTATCTCTGCCATACTCGTCTGCATACAGTACCGGCTCGCTCACATACAGCTTCTGCAGATCCGTGATCAGGTCGTACAATCCCTTATGCAGCGGCTGTTTCAGCAGATCAAACTCCACCTCACGGCTTTCGTTCCATTCCGTACGCTCCCCCAGCTCATTGCCCATAAAAGACAGTTTCTTGCCCGGATGTGCATACATATAGGTATAATAGGCTCTCGCCTGTGCAAACTTTTCTTCGTCCGTGCCCGGCATCTTCTCCAGGATCGTGCCTCTGCCTCCCACCACTTCATCGTGGGATAGGGACAGAATGAAACGCTCAGTGTAGAAATACCACATAGAGAAGGTCATCTTATGATACGCCGGCTCTCTCTGTGCCACCGGCTGGGACAAGAAGTACAGGCTGTCATACATCCAGCCCATGTCCCATTTATAATCAAATCCAAGGCCACCTTCCTTTACCGGCTTGGTCACACCACCCTGCCACGAAGAGGAATCCTCCGCAAAGAGCATGGCACTCTTATGCTTTGCTTTGATCAGGGTCGTCAGATCTCTTGCAAAACGCATACCGAAGGGATTCTCCCCACGGCTTTGTTCACCGCCGTTATAGATCAGGCAGCTCACCGCATCCACACGCAGACCGTCAAAATGGAACTCACTCAGCCAATAATCCGCTGCCGATAGCAAAAAGCTCACCGTCTCCTTGCGCTCGTGGTTAAAGACACATGTGCCCCACTGGCTGCCGCCGTCCCGGTAATGCTCAAACAACGGTGTCATATCATACAACTTCAGTGCAAAATCATCCACTGCAAAATGCACCGGCACATAATCCATGATCACACCGATCCCGGCCTTATGACATTCGTCGATCAGATATTTCAGATCTGCCGGTGTTCCGTAACGGGAGGTGGGCGCAAAATATCCGGTCAGCTGATAGCCCCAGGAACCGTCATAGGGATGCTCGCACACCGGCATCATCTCGATATGCGTATAGCCGCCCCGTTTCACATGCTCGATCAGCGGTTTTGCGATCTCACGGTAGTTATACCAGCCGTTCTCATTCTCCGGGTTGCGCTTGAACGCCCCAAGATGCACCTCATAGATGGACAATGCTTTGTCTTTGCAGTCGCTCCGCTGCTTCATCCAGGCATCATCCGTAAATTTATACTCTTTCCTGTCGACAATCTTAGACGCGCTGCCCGGTCGCAGTTCCGCGCCAAACGCATACGGATCCGCATGCTCCGCGCGCCAGCCGTTATGTCCGTAGATCACATATTTATACAAGTCTCCGACTTTTGCATTCTTCACTGTGATGGAATAAATGCCGTGCTCATCCCGTTCCATCGGTTCTTCCGTCCATCCATTGAAATCACCGAAGAGATTCACACCGGTGGCTCCCGGCGCATAGGTGCGGAATGTCACACCACTCTTACTCACATGCGCGCCGAAATATTCATACGCATTTAATGCCTTGCCCTCAAAAAAATCTTTCAGTAATGTCTCCGTTTTCATCACAATAACCTCTAATTTATTGTCACATACCCGATGCGTATGCCTTTTACGATCTCTTCCTCCACAGTCACTCCGTAAGCCGATTTCAGCGTCTCATACTCTGCCCCGCCCACATCGATCTCCTTCTGACCGTTATCATATAAGTATAGCATATATTGCCGTGCAAGTGTTTCTTTTTTCACGGAATCGATCAGCTCGTCCCGGCTGAGCTGCAATGCCTCTTTTGCCTTCTCCGACTGGTCCAGAAAATACCGGTCCGCTTCCAGCACTGCATCCCGTTCCTGCTCCTGTGTCAGCGCAAACCCGTTTCGTTCCGCCTCCAGCACATAGATGGTATCCCGTACCGCATAGTCCACGACCGCTTCCCGTCCCAGATCCGACATATAGCCGGACTGATCACCCTCATCATTCAAAAAAAGATTCCAGTAGACCTTCGGGTCCTTGGGATCATAGGCTCTCGCCCGCACATCTCCGTCCCGCTCGATCTTCCACACATAATAAGCCAGATCTTTCAGATCCAGTGAAACTCTCCCTCCATCCGGTGCAGCCATAGTGACCGCTACATCCCCCAGATGTTCCCGGTATGCAAAGCCGGCATTCTTCGTACCTCTCGACAGCAGTATCCCGGCCAGCGCCACAAACAACAGACTCATGATCATCGGTCGATACTTTTTCAGCATCCCCCGCCGTCGTTTTCTGGCTCTCGTGATGGCATCCTCTTCCGTCTGCCCCCGTCTCGCCCGGGCCGTGTTCAGATAGTGGTATGTGATCGGCTCCCCGGTAAACGGATCGATCCTGCCACCTGTCGCACCCGTCCGCTTTCCTTTCCCGATCATCTCTGTCGAATCCTTCTCCATCCCAAACTCCCACTGCCTGTCAATCCTATCTATTATACCGCATTCTGCCGCAAACCGCAAACACGGATACAAATTCGTAGTTGTAGGGCTGTCGATCACCTCACGGAAGGCATCTTGCCTTCCCCTTGAGGGGAAGGTGGCGCGCCAGCGCCGGATGAGGTGGACTCTGGCCTGCCATAGTCTCCGCCAAGTCGCCGGGCAGTAAAGACAGTTTTCTCGCT
>JAFXQR010000029.1 GCA_017526985.1 Lachnospiraceae bacterium | reverse complement strand
GTCATCACCAGTATGATGGTATCTACCACATGGATCCTGATCGGTTTTACGGAATCGCTCACAGCTTTATTTAAAAACGGCCTGTTTATTGAGTATCTGCGGTCTTTCCTGGAATATAATGAAAAGATCCCGGAGAACAGCGAAGGCGCGGATCCGGGCAAGCGCATCGAGTCCATTGAGTTTCGGAATGTGTCGTTTTCCTATAAGGATAAGCAGGTGCTCAAAAATCTGAATATGGAATTTCATGAAGGACGCACTTATGCGATCGTCGGCTATAACGGCGCAGGCAAGACCACACTGATCAAACTGCTGCTGCGGTTCTACGATCCGACGGAAGGCACGATATTGCTGAACGGCAGGGATATCCGCGAATATGATCTGAAAAAATACCGCGCATTGTTTGCGACGGCATTCCAGGATCATCGGATGTTTTCTATGTCCGTGATGGATAATGTGGTGATGGGAGAGGACATCCCGGCGGAACAGCGGGAAGAAAAAGTGACACAGGCACTGAAGCTTTCCGGGGTCTACGATAAGGTGATGACGCTGAAGAAGGGATTGGATACGATCCTGACCCATGAGTTTGACAACGAAGGCGCTGTGCTGTCCGGCGGAGAATTTCAGAAGATCGTAGTGGCGAGAGCATTTGTAAAAGAGTGCCCGTTCAAAATCTTTGACGAGCCCAGCAGTGCGCTGGATCCGATCGCGGAGTCGACCTTGTTTGATAATATCTACGAATCCTGTAAGGATAACACACTGGTATTCATCTCGCATCGTCTCTCTTCCGTGCAGAACGCCGACTGGGTCTATCTGCTGGCGGACAATACCGTCAAGGAAGAAGGATCGCATAAGAGCCTGATGGAGCAGAAGGGGATCTATGCGGATATGTATACCAAGCAGGCCAGAAACTATCTGGCATTATCGGAAGGAGGTAAGGTGGCGTGAAACGCGTGATCGAAAACCAGCTGTTTCTCTGGAGACTGTGTTTCAAAACCGCGCCGGCGTATATGATCTATTTCCTGTATGACGGTTTCCGCTACCAGGGGATCATCTTTTTGGAACATGTTCTGGGCATCCGATACGTACTGCACTGCGCGGAGTATCAGGAGCCTTTCAGCAAAGCACTTTTGTACATTGGTGTGATCCTGATCATCAATATGATACAGATCATACCGGACGGTATGTTTATCCATGGCTGGAGTTATAAGAACAAGCCGAAACTGTATCGTGCATTGAAAGAGAAGATGTACGAAAAAGCAGCCGAGATCGATCTGTCCTGCTACGATGATCCGGATTACTACAATGATTTTGTACTGGCAGTAGCAGAAGCAGAGAGTTCCATCGACCGGTTTTTACTGATGTGTAATCATATCGTGCAGGCGTTGACCATCCTGTTTACGACAGGCGTGTTTTACCTGATGACGGATGCAGCCGGAGTGCTTTTTGTACTGGCTTCCTTTATCCTCAGGTTCTTTGTTTCCAAAGTGGTCAATAAACTGAATTATGCGGTGCGGCTGAAAGTAAATCCGCTGGAGAGAAAGCGTAACTATGTAAGCCGTGTTTTCTACTTGAATGATTATGCAAAGGAACTGCGCCTGCATCCGGCGGTAGGTGATCAGCTGGAAAAAGAGTTTGAAGAAGCCAATGAAAGTATTGTAGCGGAGCAGAAAAAGATCGGTGTGAAACGGTCGATGCTTGGATTTTTCAAAGATTATGCGGTGGGCGATTTTATCATCGACGGTCTGTATATCACATATCTGGTGTTCCAGGCGGCGGTGCTTCACACCATTGATTACAGTAATGCGGTGGTGCTCTTTAACCGTACCGGCAGCCTGCGGCGCGGTATGACGGATCTGGCGGATATCTTCCCGCAGATGCAGGAAAACAGCCTGTATGTAGATAAGATCCGTTCGTTCTTGGAGTATGATCCGAAGATCAAAGCACATGAGGGTGAGTTGCTGCCGGAAGGAAATGCGGAACTGGATCTGGAGCATCTGAGCTTTAAGTACAAAGAGGATATGGAAGAGACGCTGAAGGATATCTCACTGAAAGTAAAGCCGGGAGAGAAGATCGCAATCGTCGGTTACAACGGTGCGGGCAAGACGACGCTGATCAAACTGCTGATGCGTCTGTACGATCCGACCGGCGGAAAGATCCGTTATCATGGAAAGGATATCCGTGAGTTTCAACCGTACGATTATCACAGCCACATCGGGGTGGTCTTCCAGGATTATCAGATGTACGGTGCCAGCCTGAAGGAAAACGTGGTCATGGACTGCACGGACGAGTTGAAGGATGAACCGATCACGGATGCTCTGGAACGGGCCGGATTTAAAGAACGCCTGCGTAAATTGGAAAAAGGTCTGGATACCCAGGTGACGACAGAATTTGACAAAGAGGGCATCAACTTCTCCGGTGGTGAGAGCCAGAAAGTTGCGATCTCCAGAGCCTTTTATAAAAATGCGGATATCCTGATCATGGATGAGCCTTCCAGCGCGCTGGATCCGATCGCGGAGTACGAGCTGAACAAAGCTATGGAGAGCGCAGCCAAGGGCAAGACGGTATTCTACATATCGCACCGTCTGTCCACCACGCGTGATGCTGACCGTATCATACTGCTGGAGAACGGCCGCATCGAGGAGGAAGGTACGCACGAAAGCCTGCTGGCCAAGCACGGCAAATACGCCGAAATGTGGAAAGTTCAGGCCGGCCGGTACGAGAATAAATAATTACGATAATCTATGCCTTGCCTTCCCCTTGAGGGGAAGGTGCCCGAAGGGCGGATGAGGTGTTAAAGTAGTTTAGAAGATCAGATAATCCCGGGGAAAGGTGAGCAAATAAAATGAAAAAAGGAAAGATCATATTTTTAAACGGAGTAACCAGTTCGGGAAAGACATCGATCGTGGATGCACTGCAGTCACGCCGGAATGTGTTCTTCTATGTCGTTGCAAATGATCTGTTTCAGGAAATGGTAGGACAACAATATCTTCAAGAGGATTACTGGAAGTATTTATCGGAAGTGATCATCATGATGTATCATACTGCAAAGTTATACTCGGATATGGGAAAGAATGTGATCATTGACGGGATCCTGGTGGAGCGTGATGAGATCAGGCCGCATTACGGGCAGCTGATGGAGATCATAAAAGATAACCCGATGGATATCGTGGAAGTATACTGCCCATTGGAAATCTGCAGACAGAGAAATATCGAGCGTGGTGACCGCTACGAGAGCCAGTCGGACGAGCAGACAGAACTTATGTGTAAGGATATCAGATACCGTATGCGTGTAGATACAAGTAAGCTGACAGCTGAAGAATGCGCGGATGAAATCCTGCGGACCCTGTTTAAGTGAGAAATTTCTTTGTGATTTTGAAATTTATGACCCCTATCGAAGGAACGGATATGCGACGGAAACATTAAGAGTGATGGAAACTTTGGCAGGAAACGAGGGATGCAGGGAAAGCGTATTGTTTGTAGCTAATGATAACGCGGCTGCGGTTGTTTTATATGAAAAATGCGGTTATACCTTCCTGAAAGAAATGGAATATGGTAGGTACTTGAAGAAAACGATACATTCGGCGACGGATGTGTAAGAACTGGAGAAGTTACATGAAAGTGCTCATTCTAAATGGTCCGATGGGGATCGGTAAAACAACGGTAGGAACCTGCATTGCAGATAAGCATCCGGGGACGGCTTTTATTGACGGAGACTGGTGTATGGATCTGCATCCCTTTGTCGGAACTAAAGAAACAAAGGAAATGGCAATAGATAATATCCTTCATATGATAGGTAATTATTCAAAGTGTTCGGCTTGTCATATGGTCGTGCTTGCCTGGCTTATGGACGAAGACTGGGTGTGCGAAAAACTGAGCACAGAAATTCGGAATATGGGGCTGGAGGCAAAGCAGGTAACGATTGTCTGTGAAGAGAAGCAGTTGAAAGAACAATGGGCGGCAGACCGTAATTGCCCGTGGCGTACCGATGAATGGCTTGCGGTAGCTCTCAGATCTCTTGAGCACTTCTCTAAATCTGATGATTGTATTAAGACCGATGGATTAACCATAGACGAAGTTGCGGAGGCTGTTTACGATATGTGCCAAGTGAGCAATGGGGACGGTTCTTGTGGCTCAAAATGAGCCAGAGAACCGTCCCTGTGGATGGAGGAGCGAGATTTGAAGATACGTGAATTAAGACCGGACGAAACGGAACTGTTAAAAGACTTTCTGTATGAGGCAATCTTTATTCCGGAGGGAGTAACGCCGCCGGAGCGAAGTATAATCGAACTGCCGGAACTGAAACTTTATTATGCGGATTTTGGCAACGGAAAGGCAGATCATTGCCTGGTTGCGGAAGAAGACGGGCGTGTCGTCGGAGCGGTATGGACACGCATTATGAAGGATTATGGTCACGTGGATGATGCGACACCATCATTTGCCATATCGCTGTATAAGGAATACAGAGGGCGTGGATTTGGTACGAGACTGATGCGGGAAATGCTGGAGCTGTTGCATAAGAATGGATATACGCGTGCTTCACTTGCCGTGCAGAAGGCTAATTATGCAGTCCGAATGTATGAAAAAGTGGGATTTCATACCATAGATCAGAATGAGGAAGAGTTTATCATGTTATATGATGAAGAGTGATCAGGGAGACTGCTTATGATAAAACCTGAAAAACTGAAAAAGGGTGATGCGATAGCTACGATCAGCCCTTCATGGGGATGCGCCGGAGCACCGCGTGTATTGTGGAAATATCATCTGGGATGTGAGCGCCTTAAGGAAATGGGATTAAATGTTGTGGCTGCGCCCAATTCATTAAGAGGGACTGCATATCTTAGGGATAATCCGCAGGCAAGGGCAGAGGATATCATGTGGGCCTTTGAGAATAAGGATATCCGGGGGATCATTGCAAATATAGGCGGAAATGATTCTGTTAAGCTGTTGCCATACCTGTCTCCCAAGACGATAGCTGATCATCCGAAGATCTTATGCGGTTATTCAGATGTAATGTCCCTGCATTTATATTGCTACAGGGCGGGGCTTATGACCTATTACGGTGATAATCTGCTGACGACCGTAGCCGAAGCTGCCGGGTGGCATACCTACAGCCGTTACTGGTTTAAAAAGGTATTCTTTGATGATACGGTTATCGGTAACATCAGGCCGGCGGAAGAATGGTCATATGATAAGGAATCATATACAGATAAAAACTACAGAAAGAATTATCTGCCCAATCCCGGTTACCGGTATGTACAGGGAAAAGGAACCATAAGGGGAAAACTGTTTGGCGGTCACGGTGATCTGCTCACGCTGGAGATGCCCGATGGAAAGCCGGCTGTACGGAAAGAAGATTTTGAAAACAGTATTCTCTTTTTTGAGGATATTCCTGATTTTTGTGATGAAGAATATATGGCAGATTTCTTTGACCGTCTTGGAAAGAACGGCTATCTGCAGATGTTAAATGGTATCATCATAGGAAAGATGAAACGACCGGAGAGCTTTGATACT
>JAFXQR010000028.1 GCA_017526985.1 Lachnospiraceae bacterium | reverse complement strand
CTGCATCCTTAAAGATCTGAAGCACTTTTTTGACAATGGTCATGGACAGGGAATCATACAGCAGACCATAATTTCTCGCCACTCCCAAAAACTTATCCGGTGTATAGATCCTGCCATTTTCATCTTCCAGACGCATCAGCGATTCGTAGTGGCTGATCCGGTTGCTCCGGTTATCATAGATTCCCTGAAAATACGGTATTACTTTATCATGTGTCAAAGCATAGTTGATCACATTGACGATGTGATATTTTTCCCGTATGCTCTCCTCATCCAGATTGTCTGCTTCCGCATTATATACATAAAACTGTATATTTTTGCGCAGCATTTCCAGGCTGGCCACACTGTACGCCGTAAGAAGGTTATCTACCGTACACTCATTCAGGATACAAAAGACGGGAATGATCGCGATCAGTTCCTCCTTCACCTGAAAGAGTTCCGCCTGCAGCTGATGCATATCTCCGATAAACTGTTTCAGGGAGACCATATAGGAAGGTGCCGCCAGAGCCACTTCCCATTTTCCCAGCGTATACGGATGATACTTTTTCTTTTCTGCAAAACTGCTGAGTTTTTCGACCAGATTATTATAGGTTGCCTGAAGCTTATCCTCCGGAAAAACCGACTGTATTCCGGCGGTATCCAATACATGGATAATACATACCCGGTCATATCCCCGGACACCGATATCCATATTCATCGCCGCCTCGCCGGGGAATCGGTCATCCCCGGAACGGAATAATCTGTGCTCGCAGGCATCTACCAGAGTTCTGAGGGGTTCCGGCATTTTACTTTCTGTACCATCCTGACCGTCCCGGTATTTTTTCTCCAGTTCCGTCAGATATCCCAGTATTCTCTTGTCATCCGCCTCCAGCGCTTCCGTATGCAAAAAAACATACGGATTATACATCGGCAATGCAGGCGCTTCCCCCAGCACCGTGATCACCATACAACAGTTGGCAAATACATTGTTACCGTCGATCTGTGTCAGTTCTCCGTCCGTAACACAGCCACTCAGGTTGGAATTGCTGTAAGCAGAAAGCTCCCAATTGACACAATTGGGATAGAAAGCAAGTCTTGAGGCGCAGGTATAACAGAAGAGCGTCTCCGCCTTTTCGAAATTCTCGATACGCTCATACATCCGGCGATTGTCCGCAATGATCCTGCGCGCATAGATGATCGCCGGCCGGAAGTTCTTTCCTTCCGTAAATTTTCGTTTGGTGCGCAGCGCACCGTCATCCCCCAGAAGGAGAAGCGGCAGTTCCTCTGCATCCACTGCCTCATCCACGACCACATCCGCTCCGGCAACACAGCAATTGCAGCTTTCCAGTTTTTCCCCGCTGAAAGACACTGCGATCATCGAATGATCCGATGCGCCATTCTCATCAAATACAAAACCGGTGCCGGTGGATCCGTTCCGGTCAATATCGGGATACGCCGCGATCCCGCCCATCATCGCAATGCCCGGGAAACACCGGTTACTCTCCTCGGCCAGCGCCCCGACCAGCGGATATCTTGCCGTGAGAAAGGTCAGGAGTTGCCCGGTATCCCCGTCGATCACCGTTTCACGGATGTTTTCGCAAAGATCACAAGGCGGAACAACCGTCCCGTCGTCTGCTATGGTGTCCAGGCAGGTAGTCTTTATCCGCCCGCCGTTCATCTGGGTAATCGAGATCAGACACTGGTCTCGTATGACTTTTCCGTTTTGAATGATCGCTGAGGTACTCGTTCCCAGAAGATGTGCTCCCGGGATCATGTCTTTGATGAATTTTGCGAGATCTGCCGCTTCCTTTTCCCCATGGATAGCAGTATGGATACGCACAAGGATATCTCCCTTTTCCGGATCCAACATCAACTGTTTGAATAATTCCCGCAGTCTGGCTTTTGAAACAAACTGAAAATTCCAAGTAAACATATGCAAACCCCCGGCTCATGCCAAAACCAGTTATTCCTTATTCTACCACAATGCTCTCACCCCCGCAATACTCCATTCTTGCCCCACAGGGACGGTTCTCCGGCTAATTTCCGGCCGGAGAACCGTCCCTGTGGCTACTATTTATCCTCAAGGTATTTGTACAATAGTTTATAAAGCTGTTCCGCTTCTTTTTTCGTCAGTGAGGAACCTGCCGCCGCAAGTTGAAGTGGGATATCCTTGCACTTCTCTTTCATCTCATTACCCTTCTCTGTAATGCAGATATTGGTAACCCTTTCATCCTCTTTTGATCTGGCCCTGGTGATATACCCATCTTTTTCCAGATGCTTAAGCAGCGGAGTAAGCGTTCCGGCATCCAGGTGAAGTATACTCCCCAGTTGTCCGACATTCACCGTCTCTTTTTCCCACAGAACCATGAACACGACATACTGTGTATAAGTCAGTCCCAGCGGTTTCAGATAGGGCGTATAAGCCGCTACGATCTTCCTTCCACAGGCATACATCGGGAAGCATAATTGATTTTTCAGTAAAAGCTGTTCGTATTCCTGTGCCATGTTCGTCTCCTCTCAGATCAGCCCTTCTATAAAATCATCTACGACATCCATTTTTACAGTAGGCTCAAATCTTGCCACTACATTCCCCTTGCGGTCTACTACAAACTTGGTAAAGTTCCACTTAATCTCCGGATTGTTCTTATAATCCTTATCAATCTTTTTGAGCATTGCACTCATTGCAAGGGCGGTAGCCCCTTTCCCGAAACCTTCAAATCCCTTCTGTTCCTTCAGATACTTAAACAATGGGATCGCAGTCTCACCATTCACATCCGATTTCTTCATCTGCGGAAACTGTGTCTTATACTTCAACTGGCAGAACTCATGGATTTCTTCATCCGTTCCCGGTGTCTGCCCCGCAAACTGGTTACAAGGCACATCGATCACCTCAAAGCCTTTGTCATGATACTTCTCATACATTGCCTCAATGTCTTTGTAGTGCGGAGTAAAACCACAGCCAGTTGCCGTATTTACGATCAGCACTACCTTCCCTTCATAATCCTTCATTGATATCTCTTCGCCCGTCGCTGCTGTAACACTCAGTTCATAAAAGTTCATTGTCACGCCCTCCTTTGGCTTTTTACTTTATTGTTTGACCACATTATATTTTATCAAAGGTATTTTGTCAAGAAAACAGCTTGTGAATT
>JAFXQR010000027.1 GCA_017526985.1 Lachnospiraceae bacterium | reverse complement strand
ATTCATCATCACACCTCCGCCTTTTTAAAGAATCTTGCCTTCATCGCGTACTCTTTCGGCACTCTCATCGTCAACAGATTGGTATGATCAAATGCCTTTACACTCTTTACGGAAACCACGGTTGCTTCACAGATCTTTTCACCTTTTCTGGAAAGTCCGTAGCCCTTGTCTCCTTCCTGCGGAAGCGGAAGGAACTCGTACGGCAGTGTCACCGTTGCAGTACCGTCTCCGCAATCCTCATCCACCAGAAAGATTGCCTGACCGGAACAACTTGCAACACACATACCGCAGTTGATACATTCCACATCGTCCTTAACAAACGGAAGGTATGTAATATTGTCACCGGTCGAGATACATTTCTTCGGACACGCATCCTGGCAGGGGTTACACGGAATGTTCTGCGTACATTCGATCACCGGATGAACACCCTTCTTATGTATTACGCCCGGGAAGCGTTCGATCTCGTCATCCGCCACATATCCCTTTTCCAACAGGTTGGTCGAAATATCAATTCCTTCATCCGTTTTCTCGATCTTCTTACCGCGGTTCTTTGGTGCAAACATGCCCTGACGCAGGCTATCCAGATCTTTTTCAAACGCCTTCAGTTCCGTCATCTTTGTTTCTTCATCGATATACCCAAGGTACTCAGCGACGCATACGCCTGCCATTTTTCCTTCGATCATCGCCGAAGATGCTTCCTCGATACCGGAAACATCACCGGCTGCAAAGATACCGGATACTGAGGTTTCTCCGTATTCATTTACCAAAGGTACCTGCCCGCCGCGCTTCGGATTATCTTCCATTGCGCATCCGGCCATCTTTAGGAGCTGCGACATTGGCGAAAGACCGACTGCCATGCAAACGGTATCTACTTCAAAGTGTTTCTCGGTTCCCGCGATCGGCATGAAGCGTTCATCGATCTGATGGATCGTGACACCCGTCACTTTATCCTTGCCCTGCACTTCCTTGATCGTATGGGAGAGATAAAACGGTACGCCGCATCTCGCTACTTTAGAAGCGTGTACACCATAGCCGCCAACTCTCGGAAGCGCATCTACGATCGCTACCACTTCGCATCCTGCCTGCAGCAACTGGAAGGAAACCACCAGTCCTACATTACCGGATCCCAGCATCAGGATCTTCTTCCCCGGCTGTATCCCGTGCAGGTTCATCATCGTCTGTGCTGCTCCTGCCCCGATCACACCGGGTAATGTCCATCCCTGGAAAGTTACCATATTTTCGGAAGCACCGGTTGCGATGATCACGGTATCGCCTTTGTAATGATGGATCTGGTCTCCGATCTTTACATTTACTTCCTTGTCCGGATAAAGTCCTACGACCGTTGCGTTCAGGATAACCTCTACTCCCAGTGCATCTGCTTCCTGCAGCAGTTCCTCGCCGATCTTGAAACCGCGGATCTTTGCGTGATGCTCTTTCGATCCGAAAAACTTGTGGATCTGCTTAAAGAGCTGTCCGCCCGGCTTTTCATTTTCATCAAATACAACTACCTTCAATCCTCTCTTTGCTGCCTCGATCGCTGCGGACAAACCGGAAGGTCCTGCACCGACGATGATCACTTCATATCTTTTCATGCTCCCTCACCTTCCTTTATCTCTGCAGCTTCCACGCCGTCCTGCGTCCGAATATCCATTCCTTCTTTTAACGGTGTGACACAGGTTCTCACATTTGGCTTTCCGTCTACTACCATCACACAGTCGGTACAGCGCCCGATCGCACAAAAGATACCTCTCGGTTTATGTTCCTTCTTGGTATATCTGTGGATCATCACCCCGTTTGCCTTTAATGCAATGGCGATCGGTTCATCTTCAAATCCCTTCAGCTGCTTTCCGTCAAAGGTGAAGCTCACTTCTCTTCCTTTTTCCTTTGCTCCCAAAATCGGATGTTCTGCTATTCTCTCCATCTCTATCCCTCCTGCTTTCTCAGAATTCCGAAAGCATTGCTTCCATTTCGATCTCCACAAACTGTGTCGGCCGGTTCAGTCTGGCGATCTCCACCATCGTATTAAGCGGCTTCACATCGTGGAAAAATTCGGAATACGCTTCACAGATCTTTGCGCCCTGGGAAATATCCGTGGTATAAATGAATACCGAAAAGACATCTTCCTGCTTTGCTCCTGCCTGTTCCAGCAGTTTGATCTGTTTTGCCAGAATGTATTTGGTCTGTTCATATGCATCCTTTCCGTATACACTGCTGTCCGGCTGTACGGAAGTGGTTCCGCCGATCTTGATATACGGTCCGATCTTGACCATCCTCGAATAACCGACCTTTTCTTCCAGTGGTGCTCCCGAACTGTAATTGGTTCTCTCCAGTTTCATAATGTATCCCTCCCTTATCTCTTTTTTCTGTAAATAAGAAAGGCGCTCACATATCACTATGTGAACGCCTTTGTTCTTCGGCTCTTTTGGGTTGTCATTGTTCCTTTTTGATTTCTTTTTTGTTTCTTTTGTGCTTTCGATGCTCTTTTTATAACATTTCAATTTTCATTTGAAAAGCAGAAAAAGGATTTAGCAGATAAACCAAAAGGTTACACTGCGTGTTTTTTTCCGATTTGACAATTCCGACATGAAATAGTAGAATTACATCAATGCAAAGGCGCACGCTTGATCGTGCGCCTTATTTTTTTATCCGAGGATTTTTTATGAACCAGCGACAGTTAAAATATTTTTTGGAAGTATATTCCCAGAGCAGTATCACTCTGGCAGCAAAAAAACTGTACATCACTCCGCAGGGCCTGAGCAAGACCATCTCTTCTTTGGAAGAAGAACTGGGGGTACAATTATTCGTGCATACGCGCAACCGTATCCATGCAACGGAGGATGCTGCGCGTCTGGCCATTCATGCCCAGCATATCATCGATGAATATGATGTCATCACTGAAAAACTGTTTCTGGAAAATATGACGATCAAGACGATCCCTGTCTTTTGTTCCTATGATGTGCCGCAGCTGATCCCGGCATCCTTCTTCCAGGACTTTCATACCAAATATCCGGAGATCCGCTTAAACATAAAAGAATATCCGGATGAATACATCATCCAGCAGATTGAGAATAACGAAGTGGAACTGGCGATCGTTCCCGGCCCCTTCAAACCGCATACGATCAACTACACACATCTATGCACGGAACCATTTTGTCTTGTCGTAAATAAGGAGCATCCCCTTGCGCAATACGACACGATCCCGTTTGCAAAGATCGCAGGAGAATCCATTGTGATCAAGGATTCCATGTCCTACACCAGTCTCCATCAGATCTACAATTTCAAGGATCCCAAGCAATCGCCGAATGTCATCCTGGAGACTTCCGATGTACATCTCATCCATCAGATGGCAGAAGACAATTATGCCTTAGGCATCAGTCTGATGTATCTGGCCAAAAAGAACCGTTCCGAAAAAATAAAGGTCCTCCCTTTTGAGGAAGACCTTTTGGTAAAAAATCTGTATCTCATTTCCAACAAAAAGAATATCTTAAGCAGTGAAGCAAAGCTTTTTAAGAAAGCCTTGTCTGCTTTTTTCGGCAAATAACTCCCGGGAAATCTTATGCTTCCAGATCCTGCATCCACAGCGCCATGGAAGCATCACTGGGCATACGCCAGTCGCCACGCGGCGAGAGCGTGACCGATCCCACCTTCGGACCGTCCGGCAAGCAGCTACGCTTAAACTGCTGCGTAAAGAATCTGCGGAAAAAGTTTTGGGCTGCAGTACGCACTTCATCAGCAGACAATTCCGGATATGCACGCAATGCATACGCAGCACTTCTGGCCGGTTCAAATCCGTAACGCAGGGTATAATACAGAAAGAAATCATTGAGATCATATTTTCCGATCTTTTCTTCTGTTTTCTGTGCGATCTGTCCGTTTACACTGGGCGTGAGTTCCGGTGAGATCGGTGTATCACAGATGGAAAGCAGGGTATTTTTCAATGCCTCGTTTCCGCAGATCTGCGCATAGGAAGAACAGATATATTTTACAAGCGTCTTTGGTACCGATGCATTTACCGCATACATAGACATATGATCCCCGTTGTAGGTACACCACCCCAGTGCCAGCTCCGACAGATCACCGGTCCCGACCACCAGAGCGTTCCGCATATTGGCAGCATCCATCAACAGATAGGTACGCATTCTCGCCTGCGCGTTTTCATATGTGTTATCGCCTTCTCCCTGATAAGTTGTTTCATGCCCAAGCTGTGTCAGATGCAGATCCACCCCTTCTTTGATCGGGATCTCGTAAGATTCATCTGCCAGCAGATCCATCAGTTTGCCTGCATTATCCAGCGTGAGTCCCGAGGTGTTTCCCTGATTGGGCATCGTATACGCAAGGATACGGATGTCCGGGATCAGTTTCTTCGCTTCCGCACAGACCAGCAAGGCCAGTGTGGAATCCAGACCTCCGGATATGCCAATCACCAGATTTTTGATCCCGCTGGCGCGCACTCTGGTCGCTAATCCGTTTGCCTGTATACGCAGGATCTTTAAGCAGCGGGTATCCCGAATCCCGGTATCTGCCGGAACAAAAGGATTCCGCGCGATCGGATAGTTCTGCTTTTCTAAAATCCGGGCCAGTTCCTCTATCCCCGCATCCTCCGCATCGATAGCCGGAAGACTGATCTCTACCCTGCGGTAATGCAGATCTTCTCCGTTTCCGTAGGTGTTTTGTTTTCTGCGATCATGTGCAATGGTCCCGAGATCCACCAGCGCCGCCTGCACATGATTCTCTTCCGGAAAGATAGACTGCCCCAGGATCCTGCCGTTCTGTGCAAGAATGGAATGTCCGGAAAATACCAGATCCGTACTGCTCTCACATGTTCCTGCAGACGCATACACATACCCGCAATAACATGCACCACTCTGCTGCTTTACCAGCTGCAGACGGTATTCTTCTTTACCGATCAGCTCATCCGAAGCCGACAGATTGGCTATGATATTCGCTCCCGCCAAGGCCGCATGGGTACTGGGCTTATCCGGGATCCACAGATCCTCACAGATCTCCAATCCCAATATGGCACCACTGTGCACATCCTCCGCCAAAATATCCATTCCGAAAGGAATCTCTTCCGTACCGATACGGACCGCTTTTCCCTGCAATCCCTTCCCGGAAGCAAACCAGCGCGCTTCATAAAATTCCGCATAATTGGGCAGATACGCTTTGGGAACGATCCCACGGATCTGTCCTTCCGAGAGGATCGCTCCGCAATTATAGATGGCATTTTCAAAACATACCGGAAGTCCCACGACTACAGTCTGTTTTTTTCCTTCTGTTTCCTTTGCGATCTCCAGGAGAGCACTTTCGGATGCCCGCTGCAGCAGTTCACTTTCAAACAGATCCGCGCAGGTATACCCGGTAACGGATAGTTCCGGAAATACAAGAAGTCCGCAATCTTCATTTGCCCGGATCATAGCTATGATCTGTTCTGTATTATATCGTACATCTCCCACCCGAAGCTGCGGTACCACCGCCGCCACCTTGATCAGACGATTTTTCATGTTTTCTTCTCCCTTCAGCGCCTCGGCAGTTCCGGATGCACACGGTAATAAGCTTCCTTTGCCTCGTACATCCGCTCATCTGCCTGCTGCATCATACGGCGGATACTGCCACCCTTCCCGCTGTATACACCACCTACGGAAAACAGGTTCGCCTGCTCCCGCAATGTATCCAATGCCGCACGAAACTCGTTCTCCGGCATCTTCCGTACCAAAACAACAAATTCATCT